>MHDE01000019.1:0-36561 GCA_001803465.1 Microgenomates group bacterium RIFCSPHIGHO2_01_FULL_45_11
AAACCCCCCAACGACTCTTCGAGGCTAAACCGCACCAACTGATTCACCAAAGCTCCACTTTCGGCTTTTACTACCGCCGCTTTAACCCCCGCCTTGGACTCCTTGACTCTGCCGGTAAAACCAACTAGTGAAATCTTATCGGCTCGATTTTTAATTACCAACCCTCGAATCCCTTTATCTCTCACCAAAACATTACTCCCACCACCCAAAATGGTATAGGGAATGTCAACCTTCCCCGCCGCTTGCACCGCCAACTTCAACTCATCTGCGCTCGTCGCCGTGAAAAAAATATCCGCCGGCCCGCCTATTTTAAAATAGGTATGCCGAGCCAGTGACTCGTTAAACTTCACTCGTTCTTTACCCAGTATTGCCGCCAGTTTATCACCTTTTTGCCAAGAAAATTTGCTCATGAACTTTATAAATATCTCCCGCCCCCAAAGTTAATAAAATATCTCCTTCTCCGACTCTCTCACTTAAGTATTCTACCAAACCAGATTGCGGCACAAACTCCACTTGGGGATGAAATCTAGCCGTCGCTTGTGCTAGCTTTTCACCAGATACAGTTACATCCGCCCGTTCTCGAGCCGAAGCATAGATATCGGTAATAATTACCTGATTCGCCTGGTTAAAACTCTGAGCAAATTCGCTCATCAAAGCCTTTGTTCTGGAAAAAGTGTGTGGTTGAAAAACCGCTATCAACCTTTTTTGCGGCCACCAAAGTCTAGCAGCCGCCAAAACTGCAACAATTTCACTCGGATGGTGGGCGTAATCATCATAGAAAATGGTACCTCCTACTTCACCCACTTTTTCAAACCGTCGCTTGGTTCCGGTAAATGCCTCTAACCCAGCTAAAGCTTCTTCCATCGAAATTCCAGATAACATTCCGGCCGCCGCCGCTGCCAACCCATTTCTCGCATTATATTCACCACAAACGGTCAATCTGAATTGAAACCGCTTCTTTTCAAACTCCATCTCTACGATCTGTTTTCCTTTCTCCATTTCCACCCTCACCAACCTCATCTCGTTTCTCACACCTTTACCATACCGAATAATCCTTCTTCCCTTGGGAATTAATGACAACGCTACCGAATCATCGCCGTTGACTACCAAGCCGCCGTCTCTTGGTAATTTATTAAGAAAGCCACCAAACACGCGCTTGGTGTCAGTCAGGGTTGGATAAACATCAGGATGATCGTGCTTAATATTTGTCAAAACGATAATTTCCGGCCGCTGAAACAAGAATCTAGGTCGATTATCAACTCCTGGAGAAACTACATATTCATCCGCCTCGGCAATAAAATACCTACCCTTATCAAATTTTCCCGGTACCCCTAAATTGAAAATATTTCCCACCCCCACCGCAAAACTTGGGTATAATTTAGCCTCCGTCAATATTGTCGCTATCATCGCCGCCGTTGTCGTCTTTCCTCCCACCCCACATACCGATATCCCGCTTTTCTGTCCCATAACTATTCCTAAAGCTTCAGCGTGGCTCATTACTGCTATACCCCGCCGCTTAGCTTCGATAACTTCAGTATTTAAAGGCCCTGAATGTGCCCCGGTATAAATGACCAAATCAATCCCTTCCCGAATATGACCCGCGCTAAACCCCACCGTTAATGGTATTTTTCTTTTGTTTAAAATCTCATCCGTCACAAATTTATCTGCCACATCACTACCTTCCACAATTTTTCCCAGATCTTGACTGACGAGTACCAACGCCGTCATCCCCACTCCCTTAATGCCGGTGAAGTGAATGGTTTCCGCCTGAAGAAAATTATCCTTTAACTTAACCATACTATCGTTCCCTCTTGTCCGTTAGGCTCACCAATTATTTTATGACGTTGGTAAGAAAACCATTCCCGCCCATGATAGGTACAATCACGGCTGTCAACAATCCTCTTCATCTTTACTCCAGATTTAACTAGACCATGCTTTACAAATCCTACGAAATCTACCATCCATTTATCCTTATTGTATTCGATATAGCGACCAAACTCTAATCGTTGCTTTTGCCGCGGCTCCCGCCTTGAAGTAAAACAACAACCGCGAATTGCTGGCCCTATCCATACAAAAACGTCTCCAAATTTTGTATTAAATCGTTCTTTCATTTGTCGTAAAGCTGCTAAATGAATTTCTTTTGTAGCTCCGCGCCAACCACAATGGACAACAGCCAAACCCTTAGCCCGGCTGTCAAAAAAGACTAGTGGCAAACAATCAGCCGTCTTTAAAAGTATTGGCACTCGTCTCAATCTCGTCATTACCCCGTCCGTCGCTGGAATCTTCTTCCCGATCCACAACTTGCAATTATCTTGAGTAAGATAAAAAACCCTGTTGCCGTGCACCTGATTTAACTCAATCACTTCTTCTAGACTAAAACCACACCTTCGAAGCAATTTTCTCCTCGTCTCTATCTCTTCTTTTGACGGTTTAAGGCTTCCCACTGAACCATCGCTCTTCTCACTGACTGCCACCCCAACCTCTGGACGAAAGTCAAAAATGCGCATACCCTCGCCGCTGTCGCATCTTCCTGTCCGCCACTACTAATTGATCGGGGGTATTGACACCCCACCAAATCGATGCATCTGACCAGGACAAACCCTCCACTTTCTCACCGGCCCGTACGGCTACTTCCACAATGTCGGTCAAATAATATTCGTTAGCGACCGGATTCTTTTTAATTCTTCCAATTCCTGTTTCTAGAAAGTCTCTGGAAAAACAATAAAGACCCGTGTTTATCTCCGTTATCTTGCGCTGTGAGTTAGTGGCATTTTTCTCTTCGATAATTGCCACAATCCTTCCTTCTCGGTCACGAACGATTCTACCTAATCCCGCCGGCTCCCTCTTTTCAACTGTGACCACGGTTACCGCCGCCCCACTCTTAAGGTGAGTCTTATAAAGCTGTCGAAATAAAGTCGGTGGGTAGAAAGCCGAATCGTCCCCATACATCGAAATAACATACTTAATCTTTTTCGGTAACAAAGGTACTGCCTGCTGCAAGGCATGCGCCGTTCCCAACCGTTGCCTTTGATAGACATAACTCACTCTAGTTTTTAATACCTCTTGAACCGAATCTTTTTGAAAACCGACAACGACGACAATGATGGAAATTTTTGCTTTTTCTAGATTCTCTACCGTATAGCCAATCATTGGCCTTTCAGCCAGTGTTAAAACTACTTTGTTCCTGAGCTTAGACTTCATTCGTTTGCCTTTGCCCGCCGCTAGAATCACTGCTGCCACATCTTTCACTGCCTCTCCTCCACTATCCTCATGAGGATCTTGGCTAGTTTGTCTCGATTATGACGTAATAAACTTCGCCGCACCTCATCACCTTTTTGTTTTTGATCGCTGGCCACACTGGCAAAATTGTCAGTAATTATCTTATAAGTATTGTCGGATAAATCGTTTACTACCGGAAACTCATTTTCCTTTTGATAAAGTCGTAATGCCGTCTTTGGAATCTTTCCCGAATTGACTATCACGTAGTCTGACTTTCGCCCTAAGTATGCCTCCACTTCTGCCACGTGATCGCTGGCTTTAAAGTTATGGGTTTGAGTGTAGCGGGTCATCAGATTGACTATATAAACTATGGTTGCTTTAGTTTTAGCAAATGCTTGTTTTACGCCGCTAACTACCAAATTGGGCAAAATGCTAGCATAAAGGTCTCCAGGACCAATGACAATCATGTCTGACGCTTCGATACTTTTTCTCGACTTCTCGTATAATTTCGCCCGGGGAGACAGCCTGATTTGTCTGATTTTTTTGCCACCCACCTCGTCGGGGTTTAGATGATGTTCACCAATTACAAAACTGCCGTCTGCGTACTCGACCACCAAATCTACTCTTTGAGTTGTTACGGGATAAATATTTCCCTCCAGTCGAAAAATTCTGGCCGCTATTTCTAAGGCTTTTGGCGTCGATCCCACCATATCCTGAAGTGAGGTCAAGATAAGATTCCCCAAATTGTGTCCCTGTAAACCTTCGCCATGAGAAAATCGGTAGAGCAACAGGTCTCTAATCCAACTTTGATGATTCTCCTCGGCCAAAGCCGCCAGTGACTGACGGAGATCCCCAACCGGTAGAAAGCCGAATTCATCCCGTAACCTTCCGGTTGAACCACCTGAATCAGCTACCGTAACAATCGCCGTTATTTTGAGAGGGTAACGCTTCAAACCAGAAATCACCACATAGGTTCCGGTTCCTCCCCCCATCACCACCACTTTAAACTCATCTTTTTTTATCATCTTTCTCCGATAACCTTCCTTTGCTAAGTAAAGTTTGTTTAACAAAAACTCTGGTGTTAGCCAAAATAGGTTCTTTGACGAGTGTCCCTGGACCAATCATTGCCATCGTTCCCAGACTCACTCCTGGCATCAAGCTAGCATTAACTCCCACTTTAACGCCTTTAGCTACCAAGGCGCCCAACTTGATTTTGCTGGTTAGCAATTTTCCTCCCAAAACATCCACTCCTACCTCCTTCCCGTCTAGACGAAAGTTACCTGTTACCGCTCCCGAACCAAAAGCCACATCTGATTCTAACACAGAATCACCGATATAATTCGTATGTAGCCAACAATTTTCACCAATATAACTTCTGGCTACCTCGCTGCCAAAACCGATTACACAGTCTCCCTCAATAATTGACTCCCTTATCAAAACATTATTCCCTACTACCGTGTTTACTCCGATATAACTCGGGGCTTTGATCACTGCTCCGGCCATTACCCGCACTCCCTTTCCTAAAAACACTCCCTTATCCACCACTGCCATCTTTTCAACCTCTGCCCCTTCTCTGCCCGGAATTAGTCTCTCCTTCAAAAAAACCTCTACCATATCTAGGATATGCCACGAATATTTAAATGGCTGCCAATAATCCTCATAGCTTACCACCTCAACCGGCCTCGTTTGAATTAGCACCGACAGCGCTTTTTCATAGGCGTCATCTTTATCACTGGTCGTAGCCTTAATCAGAGTCAAAATTTCTTGAGCTGACGAAAAGTAGTCAAAGACAAGTTTAACCAAATCGCTCGGTTCCTTACCTTCCCCAGGCTTTTCTCTAATTCCCACCAACCGCTTTCCGGCAAATACTAAATAACCGCCGGGAAAATAGCTACTGACTCTACAGGCCGCTATCAAAGGTTTTCTCTTTAAGATTTGAGTTTTCAAATTTATAAGCAGTGAGTCTGCTACCACATCTGTCGCGTTGACTACCAGAATAGGCTTGTTAGCTATTCTATTCTCCACCGTAAGCAGCGCGTCGGCCATCCCCGAAGGCCTGTTCTGAACTACGACCGTCATCTGTCTTTGAGAACTTATCAACCGTTTGATATCGGAAAAGTTGTCAGCTGAAGCCACCACTATCACTTGCCCCCACCCCGTCCTCGTCAACTGATCGAGAAGATGCTTAAGTAGCGGTATTCCAAAAAAAGGAAATAATGGTTTGGAGGTGATAAACGGCACAAACCGTTTTCCAATTCCACCCGCCAAAATTACCACCGTCGGCTTCATCATCTGATTTTAATACAATGATAGAGCTTGCTGTACCACTTTAATATCCGACCAAGGCAATTCGTCCCGACCGTTAAGGTTAATCGACCTCTCATGACCTTTACCGAATATTCCTACCGTGTCTCCTGCCCTAGCCAGTTTAGTGATAGCAAAATTAATCGCCTCTTGCCTATCCACAATACCATGCATATGACCACTGTTACCGCTAACCCCGCCTTTTATTTGAGTAATAATCGTATTCACATCTTCTCCTCGCGGATCCTCTGCAGTCAACACTACTTCATCCGCCAACTCGCTAGCCACTTTTCCCATCAATGGTCGCTTACCGGTATCACGCTTCCCAGCTGCCCCAAAAACCGCTATTAATCGCCCCTGTGTTTGTTTGCGCAAAGACTTCAATGCTTGCTCTAATGCATTCGGCGTATGGGCAAAGTCGATAACAATCTTTATCCCTAAAAAGTTTTTAACTTCTTGCATCCTACCTTCAACTCCTGGAAAAGATTCAATCCCCTTCTGTATTGTTATCTCGTCAATATCTAAAAGCTGCACTACAGCTATCGCCGCCTGAGCATTAAGTTGATTATAGGGTTCTAAAAATCGCTGCTTTACTAATTGGGACACGTCTTCATCAGAGTAACTGATAATTTTCCCCTGGGCCAGTTGTTTCAACCGATCAAATGATTTGTCAGTCGCATTCAACACCGAAAATCTTGTCTTCTGGAATAACTTCGCTTTAGCTGCTAAATAAGCTTCATACGTCTTATGATAATCCAAATGCTCATGGGTAATATTGGTCACGACACCAATTTTAAAATTGCTCCCCAACAATCGATGCTGATCCAAAGCGTGAGAAGTTACTTCCAAGACTAAATGGGTAAAACCCTCATCCGCAATTCGCTTAATTAGCTTCTGCAGCGACCAGGGGTCTGGACTAGTAACATGAAAACCTGTATCAATCTTTTCATCGCCAAGATACGCAGCCACCGTACTCACCAACGCTACCTTTATTCCGACAGTCTTTAAGATGTGGTAGATAAGCGTTGCCGTCGTCGTCTTCCCATCCGTCCCCGTTACGCCGATGACTGTCAACTTCCTAACCGGATAGCGATAATAAATAACTGCGCCTAAGGCAATGAAGAAATGGAAAACGTTTTTAAGGCCTTGAGGAAATAATCGGCTTAGAAAATCAACCATGGCTTCATTATACCCAACTCAGCCCTCTGTCTCACCCAAGCCTAAAAATCCTTTCAAGATTTCAATTTCGGCCGATGTTAATTGGACTTTAAATAATCCCGCTGCCCTATATTCATCGACAATCACCTGCCATTGCGAACCATTCGGTAAAGTTAATCCCAAGTGTAACCTAACTGCTTGATCTCTCAACTTCATCGCCAATCTTCTTACCTCGGCAGGGACTTCCCACCAAATCGTGCTAGTTACGCTCGCCGGATTAGACGCCTGTTCCAGTATCCAGGCTTGTTCTGGACTTAACCCCAATTCCGACAGATCCAATTCAATTGTTTCTCCAGGTCCAACTTCGGCTTCAGACATAACAATCAGCCTCCGATTATGATATTTTAGAATAATGAGTCAAGCAAAGAAACTTCGCCTTGGTTGGTTTAGCTTCACTTGCTGCGAAGATTCTACCATTATGTTCACCGAGCTCATGAATGAACATTTTTTTGAGTGGAAAAAGCTGATTGACTTTCGCCACGCTCGGGTTTTGAAAGCCAAAAACACCCTTGATGAACTTGACGTCGCCTTTGTCGAAGGCGCTATCGCTAGCGATATTCAAGCCGAAAAGCTCAAAGAAATCAGAAGCAAGTCAAAAAAACTCATTGCCATCGGCTCCTGCGCTGTCACCGGCTTTCCTTCCGCCCAGCGTAACCTCTTCCCTCCAGAAATGAAGGCGGAAATTCAACATATTCTTGACCAGTTCCACCATGCCGAAAAAATCCGCCGCTTAGACGAAATTGTCCCTGTCGACGCCATTGTCCCCGGTTGCCCCATGGACACCGATAAGTTCCTTAAACTGCTCAACCAATTGCTCATAGAATTTGACATTACCCCAATCACCTCGCCACTAACCACTAATGGCTAGTCGCTAATTACTATTGCTGATGCATAACCAATCTTTTGACCTGTCTCTCAAGGAAATTTCTAAAATTGAAGGCACTGCCGGCATAGACGTTAAAGTCACTGATGGCAAGGTCGAAGACGTCAAACTCAAACTCACCGATTACCGTCGCTTTTATACCAACGCCGTTCGCGGTAAACCGGTTAACGCCGTCCCCCAATTAGTTGCCCGCATCTGCGGCACCTGCAGTAACGCTCATCTTCTCGCCAGCCTCAAGGCCATTGAGCTCGGCCTCAACATAACCCCATCTCCCCAAACTCAACTGATGCGCCGTCTGCTTACCAATGGCCTCATGATCCGCGACCACGGCCTCCACCTTTACGTTTTCGCTTTACCGGACGTTCTCGGCAAAGATTCAATTCTTGATTTTGACGAAGCTAACCCCCATGAGCATCAACTTCTCCACGACACCTTCACCGTCAAACAAGCCGGCAACCAACTTTCGGTTGCCTTCGGCGGCCGTAGCGTCCACGCTCCTTACCCCACCATCGGCGGCTTCACTCACTTTCCCAGTAACCAAGACATCAAAATATCTATAAAACAACTTGAAGAAGCCCGCCCCGCCGCTCTTTTCTTAATCAAAGTCTTTACCAACTGCTCCTTCAACCAAGAAGATAAAACCCTCTACGTCTCCCTCACTCACGACCATTACGACTTTCTTGATGGTTTAGTTACCACCTCAACCAGTCTGAAAATATCTCCCAGTGAAGCTCGACCACATCTTAACCGGATCGACATTCCCTACTCTCAAGGCGCTAGCTATACTTGGGATAATCAAGCATTCATGGTCGGTGCTTTATCCAGAATTAATCTAGCCAAAACAAAACTTCATCCTTCTACCCAGCGTGATGCCGCTTCTGCACTTAATTTCTTTCCCTCCACCAACATTTTCCATAACAACCTCGCTCAAGCCATTGAAATTCTCCACTGCCTCGACGACAGTTTAGACATTCTCCGCTCACAAACTTTTTCTCCTGAACCATTAGCTCAATCCTCGCAGGCAGAAGGGCAGGGAACTGGTATTATCGAGGCACCGAGAGGCCTCCTCTACCACGCTTACGACATAAAAGACCGACTGGTAACCAAAGCCGAAATCATTGTTCCCACCGGTCAAAACCAGTTGAGCATGGAGAAAAATGCTCGCCAAGTTGTTGAAAAAAATCTTGACCAAGAAAAAGAAATTATCGCCTTAGAACTGGAAAAATGTATCCGCGCCTACGACCCCTGCATTTCTTGTGCAACCCATTTTCTCAAAATCCGTTGGCTTTAAGGATACCAGCAACCTCAACTGCCGCCTTTTTTTCTGACAAATTTGCTGGCACTGCCACGATGTTAATTTTTGGCAGCTTCTTTAATTTCTTTAGAAGCGATAGTTCAAACCCCAAATCATAATCATGAACGCTAACACTTTTTACTAGAATAAACTTGTCTATGTCGTCAAATACAGTGGTTGTATCAATTCCCACTGCAGAGTCTAATAACCAACATTTTCCTACAGACTGCTCCAATGTTTCGGTCGGATCAAACTCTTTGAATTCAACTTTAGGAAATTGCCGCTTCAGCCTTGGCAGCAACTTAATTACCAACGAATCTTGAGGCACCACCGGACTCCCTAATACCCGTACTATTTTTTTAACACTACTCATTACTTTCTGTTCATTGTTCATTCACTAAAGCGTCTCATTCGCCAACCGCAAATTATGACGAGTATAATGGGAAAGCCACGCTACTTGCTTTAAAGTCAGTTTCTCACAGATAAACCCCCAGTGATAACTCACCCAATCACCAGGCTTTAAAGACTTGGCTAACCCAACATCGACTGAAGGAATTACTTCTCTAATAACATTACTTTCAATAACTAGCTTACCCTTTCGATAAATCAACTGTTGAGTTTTAAGCTGTATTTTTAAACTTTGAAATTTTAAATTTGAATTATTAATTATCCTTCCCCACCCTATCCGACACTCGTTCATTGAGTCAATTGTGTGATCAATAGTCAGATGACCTGTTCGAGTAAAAATAGAGAACACATGAAAACTATGGTGAAAAAAAGCACCCTTAGGAATCTTATCCGTTATCCACCGCCACACTTTAGTCTGAAGTCTTTTTTTTAACTGCTGCCCATAAAGCAGTGTCTCTGCCATTTCTTTTTGACGAACTTGATGTAATAAATTATTTCCCACCCAATAAGCCTCCACTACCCGCTCGTCAAATGGGTCAGATAAATTATTTTCAGTGGCTATTGTTTTTAAATACGGATAAAGCCCTTCAAAATCGACTAAATACTCTCTCAAACCCGTATCAACAATCTTCTCCGATAAATAACCCTCTAACCGTTTCCGGTTATCTGGACCACAGTACCGGTAGTAATTCGGCGCAAACGCGTACCGGGAACACTTCAATAAGCCATCTCGCATGATTACTCGGTAGCAAACGGTGCTCTCACACCCTTACCCACTCTTCCTTCCACCGCCCATAAAGAAAAAAACCATACCCCAGCTACCACTAAAACCATCACCGCCACCTGTTGGAAAGGAAAAGCTTGTTTCTCAACAGCCGTCAACCCATTAGTTACCAACGTCGCCACAGTCAAAACAGTCGCCACCTGCGTTACCGGAACCAACTTTAAGGCTCGATACCACGTCGCCACATAACCCAACAGCAATAAAGAAGTAAAACCTATCAACCCATACTGAAAAAGGGTCAATTGCGTCATCAGCTGCGCTTTGCCCTCAATCACCACCCAGGCTAAAAGTACCACTGACCCCAACCCCATCCGCGCCCCCACCACAATATCAGGGTCGACTCGACGCAATACTTTCTTGACAATCACATTCTCTATCGCCCATAACCAAGTCGCTCCCAAAATCATCAATTCTGCTTGACTAAACCGAAAACTCTTAAATCCTCCCACGAGCAGATTTGCAGAAAAAATAAGACCGAGTGCTCCCCATTGCCAAGACGACACTTTCTCTTTCAGTAACGGTATGGCGATCAGCGCCACCCAAAATACCAGCGTTTTGTGAATGAGGGAAGCATTGATTGCTGAAGTCTGGGCTAAGCCGCCAAAAAATAAATAAAAAGGAATGCTTCCACCCACAATCGCAATCACCACTAGAAGACTAATTTCCCTTTTACTCAACTGTCTTAATTTAGGCAACTTTTTAGAAATGACCAAAAAAGAAACTATTAACAACCCCACTAAGGCATTTTTCAAGGTGGTATGCACCAACGGATCACCCACTGCTGTCAGAGTAAATTTATTGGCATAATTAGCTACACCAGAAAAAAGCGCGGTTAGCACTGCTAACCAAAGACCTTTTTTAAGACCTGATCGCATTAACAACTCCTTTTAAAACCTGCTGCATCGTCAGGACTTCAGATGCCTTTAATTTTTCCACGGCTAAATTTGACTTTACCAGCAGCCATTGCTTTGCTCGCACCTTCCCCACCAATCCCAGCGCTACTTCCCGCCCGTCTGTCATCATCGCCGTCTTCTCACCTGCCTTTTTTACTTGCAACGGTACCGCCAAACACATAGGAAAATCCTAGCAAAACTCCTCTTCAAATACAATTCAAACTGATCTGAATTTTTCTAATGTAATCTTTCTCATTACTTATTGCTCTTATTCATTATTTTCCGGTGGAATATTTAAATAAAAAAAGAGTTCTTTAGCTATTTCCATCCACAAAGGCGCCGCTGTTTCAGCCGCCCAGGGCGAGATCGTCGGTTCTCGCAGTTTAACCAGCATCACAAATTTAGGGTCATCAGCCGGCGCAAATCCTACAAAACTAGCTATCGTCTTCTCTTCATCATAATGACCGGCAATCGGAATTTGTGCCGTCCCGGTTTTACCGGCTATCCGATAACCTCTAAGTTGGGTCCACTGGGCTTCACCGCTTTTAACCGACGCCACCATCATTTCGGTAATACTCCGGGCAGTCTTCTCCGACACCACTTGCCGTACCACTTTCGGAGATACCGCTTGAATCTCTTCCCCTATCACTTCTTTTACCACATGAGGTTCCATCAACTTGCCGCCATTGGCCAAAGCCGCCACTGCTCTTAACATCTGTAAACTTGTCACCGCCAACCCCTGGCCAAACGACCCAGTCGCCAAATCAATGTCCCCCCACCGCTCTCGTAACTTTGGCACCGCTTCTCCATCCAAATCAACATTAGTTGCCTCTCCGAAACCGAACCGTCGAATATAATCAACGAATTTCTCCTTGCCTAACTTCTGCCCGACAAAAACCATCCCCACATTATCAGACCTCTCTAAAATCTCTGCCGTTGTTTGACCCGGATGATACTCATCATTCCACGTCCGTATCGTATAGGGACCAATAACTACTCTGCCTCGACATGGTTCATCACACGTTGTCTCCGGTGCCACCACTCCCTCTTCCAAAGCTGCTGACATCACTATCACCTTAAAAGTTGATCCTGGCTCATAAGTGTCAGCAATCGAGGGCAAGCGATAAAGATTAGAGTCGAACTTCTGATAAAAGGCCTGATCATATCCTGGCAAGCTAGCCAAAGCGACAAGCCCTCCAGTTTTAGGATCCATAATTACCACCTCACCGCTACTCGCTCCGTATTTTTTTAAGGCCTCTTCCAGTTTTTGCTCTGCCAGCCACTGGATACCTCGATTAAGATAAGTCCGAAGATCCCGACCCGTTCTTGGAGATACGTCTTCAAACCGCCCCACTGTGATTGGCCGTCCCAAAGCATCGATTTCTTGCCGGACTAAACCTGGTCTACCGGTTAACTCAAGATTATAGAACCCCTCCAAACCAAAATAGCCTGTCGATCTACCAGTCTCATCAGAACCCAAAAATCCTGTTAGTTGCGCCGCCATCGAAGCTTCCGGATAAAATCTTGCACTCGTTTCTTCAAATCCAATCCCCGCAAAACCTAATTTTTCTACTGCCTCCTTAATTTCCGCCGCTACCGACCGCTTTAATATTACCCATGCCAAACGAGTAGTAGTAAATTTATTCAACAATGTTTGCTGTGTCGACAACCGTAATTCATCAACCAACGCTGCCGATGCCGTCGCCTTCATCTCTTCTGGTGAAGGCGCCAATAAAGAAGCCAGCTTTTCACTCATAACCTCTGGCTTTTCTTCCAGCTTCGGTAAATCAGCATAGACTAGATACGCTGGCTGATTGGCAACGATTGGAAACCCGTCTTCCGCTAAAATACGGCCTCGGCTACTCGGTATTTCAATGGTCGTTGTTTGCTGTACCTCGGCAATCGCTTGCAGCTTATCTGCCGCCAGCACCTGCCAATAAAATAGGCGGCTAGTAATCATCCCCGCTACCAAGAAAAATCCTATCCGCAACCAAATGAATCTTTTCGCTAACCCGTCAGTTTTTTGAGACCTTCGTCTCATTGAAACTACCTTACTCGGAAACCAATTGTTGCGCCACTATAGCTGAAGTCGGTAACACCAACAGTTTAGGCTGATCGGTAAATCCCAGCTCATTGGCTTTAATCCTTATCTCCGACAGAGAAAACCGTCTCAGCACTTGCTTCTCTGCCAACTGAGTACTATACCGTAACGTCTCTGCCTCCTCCACCAGTTTTTGCAACCGTTCACCAGTTGTGGCTAGTTGCGCCGATAAAACGACGTTGACTCCGGCCAGCAAAAACCCACCCACCATCAACGTCCAAATGATCAGTGGCGGACGGTATCTAGCTGTCTGATTGTCTTTTTTCATTGTTATAAATTAGATTATTTTTTCAATACACCTAAGTTGAGCGCTCCGAGCCCGGATGTTAAATCTTTTTTCCTCCTCGCTGGGACTAAGCGGTTTGGGCGTAACCAGTTTTCCTTTTTCCTCCCCGATCCAATCCTGAAACGTCTGTTTTACCACCCGCGCCTCTCCTTCATGAAAGCTAATGACCACCATTCGCCCCCCTCGCTTAAGCAGTGACCAGGCTTTGGGAAGAGTTTCCCTTAAGCTATTCATTTCATCGTTTACTGCCATACGTAAGGCTTGGAAAACTTTGGTAGCGGGATGAAGTCTACCCCTTCTGATCCGATAGACTCGCTCTACCAATGAAGCCAATTGTTGGGTAGTCGTAATCGGTTCCTTACGCCGCTTATCAACTATCTCTTGAGCAATTTGTGTAGCTTTTGGCTCCTGACTGTATTTACGAAATAGGTAGGTAAGTTCCTTTTTCCCTAGCCCGTTAACCAAATCTTTGGCGGTTACTGTTAGCGTCGACGACATTCGCATATCCAAAGGCCCCTCGCGGTATAAACTAAAACCTCGCTCAGCTGTCTCCAGTTGAAAACTTGACACCCCCAAATCAAACAACACCCCATCTAAATCTTTAAAATCATACCTTTTGGCCACCTCGTCAATCTGACTAAAGTTGTCACAAACCAAAATTAGTCGTTCATGATTCAAATCGTCTCTCTCCTTAACATAGTCAATTGCCGCTGGGTCTTGATCAATCCCTAATACCCCGGCCCCACGGCTTAACAATTCTTGACTATGCCCTCCGCCGCCGATAGTGGCATCGATGTAGCGCTTACCAACTTCAGGTTGTAAAAGTGCAGTCACCTCGGTGACGAGAACCGGCTGGTGAAAGCTGTTACTTAAAGACATGGTTCCCGCCTAAATTACTTCGCTAAACGGTAGAGCGGTGTCATTGATTTAGCCTTGCCCACCGGCTCCTTCTCACCGTTCTGCTCAATTTGAGCCATGATGCGCTTAAGGTGATCCTCAAGCTGTTGGCGCATGGCTTGACCATTAAGCTGCATGGCCTAATCCTCCGTTTGGTCAATCGCCTCGGCAATTTCCTCGGCTCGACCTTCTAATTTTTCCAGGTAAGTATGATACCGCTCTTGCTGCCAGATTTCTATCCGATTAAGCGCCCCTGCCAGCACTACCTTTTCCGTAAGTCCCGCAAATTGGCGCAAATGATCTGGCACCAAGATTCTCCCTTGGGCGTCAAACTCCACTCTTTGGGCATTATAGGTTAGTAACCTGACCCACTCCCGGCTCGCCCGACGCGTCAGTGGCTTTCTTTCTGCCGCGGCAACTACTTCCTGCCAAGTCGTTTGGGGAAAAAGAAACAGACACCCTTCCAATCCTCGGGTTAAAACTGGTTCTTTCCCGAGATTTTTTCGAAATAGCGCTGGTATCGCCAGCCTCCCTTTTTGTTCAAGTGCGTGGTAATAGTGGCCTAAAAACTGCATCCTCTTTACCTTGCTCTTGATAGTTGTATTATGTAACTGGTAGTTTATATCTTGTAGCTTTTTATTACCAGTCTCTTCACCACTTTTCACCACTGAAATTAGTTAACGACCTTTCTATATCACTGTCAACCAGAAAAAGACCCGAACCTAACCTGGATGAAAACAAAAGGTGAAAATACCAAACCTTCTATCCTAGTTACCTACTTACCCCGACCAACAATAATCAGTCAGGTGTATAATATCTCAAAATATGTCAGCAGAAGACGGTCGCGTATTCGATCTTCAAAGAATCACATCGATGATTGAACGCATGGAAGGAGACCTACCCGACCTCTTTACCATCGCCAACCTCACCTGTTTATTTAATCAAGATTTAGTTAGAAAAATAATTGAGGGCGGCACTCCAATGTCATTAAAACCACTAGATGAACAGAAAGGAATCATAGAATTGACCCCAATCTTTACTGTCCCTCAACTGACCACCATCCGCACTAATTTAGCAACAGAATTTGATGTTAATATACCCTCAACTGAAATTATTACCGACACTCAGGTTATACAACTGCCACCGCAGCCCACTGAAACCGGAGTGTTAGGCACTTCTGGTCAAATTGAAGCAAGATTTGAAGTTTACGAAATATCAGAAGACCAAACCGCCTACCCCTTCAGTGATATCTTCGATCCGCCTCCAGATGAAAATAGCCAGTGAAAACTACGCAAATTTTTCTGAGCTTAAATATATTAATCGAGGAATCATCTAATTATATTCTGACGCCACCTTATCCTATTAACTAACTGCTTTCCTTCCTGTTCCCGATATTTCTTTAAATCCTGCTGAGTAATGAGCGAAAGAGGTTTTGGTAGTCTGTTCAGAGAAAACCAACCAATATCACTACATTTACCTGGCTCTAATATCTTTGGTTTCTGGTCCGGCCGGATTTTAGCTAAAAACGTTGTCGCCACCCAATGCTGTTTCTCGCCGCGAATAATATGATCCGCCGCCGGTAACTGCTCAATAATTTCAATCCCAATCCCATACTCTTCTTTAATTTCTCGTCTGACTGCCGCCTCCAAGGTTTCATTAAATTTTACCGCTCCCCCTGGGTTCTCCCATGTCCCCCGTTCATTCTTAGCCAAAGGTCCTCGCTTAGCCAATAAAATCTCGCCTTTATCATTAAAAATCATCGCCCCGGCCGATACTCCAATGTAATCAACTCCCACCCGCATCATGAAGACACCACAACGTAAGTAGACACCAAATCACCCTTAGCACTCACCGTTTTCCCTTCAATCGTCGTTTCATAATCAACCCACTTTGTCCCATCCCAACCGTAAACTACTGCACTATCGGACTCTTCCGCCATCCGAATCTTGACCTCCGCTGTCGTTTCTGGCAACTCTCCCACCGTCGCCACCAAAAATGGCCCCGCCAGCACCTTGCCCTCAATTAATTCTGGCAATCCCGGCGACTGCATGACAATTACTTTTGCTTGTTTAATCGGCTTGGTTAAAGATAACTGGAAGAAACCATCAGTAGTCGCTAGTTGACTGTAACTTTTCTGGGTATCATCATACCGCCACGGCACTTCCAGAGCATATTCCTCATCGTGAAAGTCTAAGCGGAGCGTCCCCCCAATCACGTCCTCATGGTAGGTAATATGTCCCCCGGCGCTCTTTGACCCCAAAAACAATTCCATGGTAAAAGGAAAGTTAGTCAGAGAAAACGTCCGATACACCGAATCCAAAACTCCTTTATTCCGATCATACTCAAGGGTTACTTCTCCGTTGCTGGCCGGCTTTTTCAATTCGTAAATCTTAAGTTCCAATTCATTTCGGCCTGCTAAAGGCTGTAAAGTCACATACGGCCGCTCTTCCAGTGGAATAATATTTACCGCCGCCTTCGGCTTATTTGGCTTAGTCATTTCGGTAGGTATCTTGGGGCTTATCAACCGCCAAATTCCCATCCCCACGCCGATAATAACTAACCCCACCGTTCCAATTATCAGTTTTTTTGGCACTTTCCGACTCATAACTATACGCTAAACGCTACTCCCTAATCGCTTCCCAAGATATTCTTCCAATTTAGCCACTCCCACCCGAACTTGAGCAGTGGTATCCCGGTCTCGCACCGTCACCGAATCATTATCTAAGGTCTCAAAGTCAATCGTCACGCAAAACGGCGTTCCTGCTTCGTCTTGGGAAAAATAACGCTTCCCAATATTTCCCCGCTCGTCCCAAGTCGAGCGGAGCGAGAGTTTGAGCTTGTCGAAAACCTGCCTGGCCTTTTTTACCAGTTTATCCTTATTAGCTAACAAAGGGAACACCGCTACCTTAACCGGCGCCAGTTTAGGATGAAGTTTTAAAACTACCCGTTTCTCCTCCTTACTATAGGCATCCATGAGGAAAAAAAGCGCCGATCGATCCACCCCACCCGAAGTCTCAATCACCAAAGGAGTATATTCCTCATTAGTATCTGGGTCTTTATACTTTAGACGGTGATTTTTCAAGTCATAATCGCCCCGATGATGAATCCCCTCAAACTCACTCCAGCCAAACGGAGCTTCATACTCAATGTCCTCGGCAAACCGGGCGTAGTGCGCTCGTTCGTCTGCTTTATGCTCCCGAAATCGCAATTTATTCTCCTTCATCCCTAATGACACATACCACTGCCTTCGTAACTGCTTCAATGCCTCAAATGTCTTTTTACTTTCTTTCTCGTCTGGCCTAACAAAATATTCTAATTCCATCTGCTCAAACTCGCGGCTTCGGTAAGTAAAATTACCCGGCGTAATTTCATTTCTGAATGCCTTACCGATTTGAGCAATCCCAAAAGGAATCTTAACTCGCGTTGACTGAATAACATTGGCAAAATTAACAAACACGCCCTGAGTAATCTCACCCCGAAGATATGCTTTCTGCTTTGGTTCAGTTGTACCTAAAAGCACTTCAGTCAGAAGGTTGAATTTTTTCGGTTTAGTCCAGATCACTTTTTCACCATGCTCCTTCTCGTGCAACGTTATCTCTTCCTGCTTATCCGCCCGAAACCGCTTATGACACACTTTGCACTCAACCAAAGGATCTGTAAACGCCTCCGTATGTCCTGAAGCTTCCCATACTTTCGGACTCATCACAATCGCCGTATCCACCCCCACCACATCCTCTCGACTGTAAACCATCGTTTTCCACCACTCCCGCTTAATATTGTTTTTAAGCTCTACTCCCAAAGGTCCATAATCCCAAAAACCCCGAAAACCTCCGTATATCTCTGATCCGGGATAAATAAACCCCCGCCGCTTGGCCAAAGCCACAATTTCTTGAAGATTCTCCATAGTTACCTATTGTAGCAGATGCCAGGTGAGTCTATCAGCAGTCACAACCTTACTTAGTCAATGATTAGTCGCTGTCGGCAAGATGAGGAGTAAGAAACCGCTTTGTTTTAAGCGGCCGTTCAGCCAACTCCTCAAGATATAACTTAATTCCTTGCTCATTTAACCCCGCCGGAGGACCAAAACCCAACGCTTTCAGGAGTCTTTGGACCTTGGCTACCAGTTTTAACCGTTTCGAACCATCAGTCGTCAGAAGCCGTAGCGAGTCCACCAGTATTAAAAACACCTCCTCATTCTCCTGACCGTCAGGCGTTAACAAATCCACAATTTCTAGCATTTGAAACATGCCGGTAACACCTCCTAAGTGCTTTCGGGCTGGAGTAAATGTCTCAACAATTTTCACTTGAGTCACAATCGGCAAACCTCTCTCTCCTACCCAAAAAAAATCACTTACAGTACCAGGTTCCAAACCACCCTTTTTTTTGGATAATAACTTTCGGCTCCCCTTAGCAATAACCGTAACTTTTCCGTACTTCCTAGTAAACACCGTCACCAATCGATCAGCTTCGCTAAAATTGCGCCTCTTTAACACCACGCCGACAGAATGAAAACTCCGCATAAATTCCTTTAGGTTTATTTGAATTACCAATAGCGTGCAATCCCTCCGAAGTCCCGAGCGAAGTCGAGGGACGAAGGGGGGTAAGTTCAAGGAAGTGCTACCCGCCAATCTTTATCTACCGTCAACTCAAATTCCTGCCTCTCCGCTCCGAGTATTATGGTGTACTTCGGCGAATACGTACCCGGCTGTTTTTGAATCGTCATTAAATAAGTCCCTTCTGGCCGATACGGCACCGTGTATGTCAACTCTAGTTTCGTTTGCGATTGAGGCGTTAACGTAAAAAACCCCTCAATCGCCGTCTTCTCCAGCTCCTCATAGGTAGTAACCGAATCTTCCTCAAAACCGCTGCTCTCTATAAGCTTACTCCCTTTAGGCACATACAACCTGAAAAAGTCTTGAAGTACTCCGTTAAGACACAATTTACCGGCCTCTAAATTGCAGTTACTGCCGGCAAAAGGGTTTTTGTAAAGTATCGTCACCATCTTCTTTACCTTATCTCCCTCAAGACTAATTTCCTGCTCAACTTCTTGAGTAATAAACAGGTTGCTTTTGGCTCCTCCAAAATTAGCATCATTGATAAGGAAATAATCGCCGTCGCCTCCGGTAATTCTGCCTCCGGCATTAAATCCTTCCACCGCCCCTTGTACCTTATTATCAATCATGTAAAAAATAATATGTTTCTCGGTCACATTTTTGTAGAAAGATTGAAACAATGCTGGCCAAGCGTTACTCTCCGCATCGTAAGCCTTTTGAATAATGGTTTGCATCATCGGCCCTAGCACCGCTTTCCGATCACTCCGAATCGTAGCCACCGGTCTAGTCACTAAATCTTCCAATTTATAAATAACTTGCGGACAATTACATCGCTCGTCCGTCTCCATGGAAAAAGTTCCAAATTCCGACACCTCCAAGGGTCCAAGAATGGCCACCAAATCTTTGAGCACCTTGGTATCAATGGCAATTACCCCATCAATCTCCGCTTCACCAGGTAACTCTCGATAGTAGCTTAAAAACATCTTCATGCTCTCGGCAAAATCTGGTGAAAAATTCATATCCCTCAAATACCAAGAATTCACCTCTAAGTATTTTTTAATCGGTTCCGGGGGCTCTAATCGTTTCCTGAATTTGGCATCAAGTTCATAAATATCGACCGATCTCTCTGCAATAATTCGCCCCCGATCCACTGTCATAATGGCGTACGCGGTCATGAACCCACCCGTTGGCCGAAGTTCCGCATCGTTTTGAAACAAAACCAAATACCGCTGCTGCTCTTCCACTCCCGCCATTATCGGCAAAACTTCTAAAACCGGCTGAATTCTGGTTACCACTGTCACTACTTCATCCATCGTCCCTTTTACCCTAAGAATTAGACTTTCTAATTCTTTTCCCTTAACAGTCAATCGGTACCGTTCGGGTTTAATCGCCCGAATTTCTTCTTGAGCCATCGTTAACTTTTCGGCCGCTTCCGCCACACTGGGCCTTATCTCATTAAGAGTTCCCAAAATGGCCACAATCCGATCTTCGGTAGTTCCGCCGGTAAACGTTCCCTCACCTTTAAGTCCCAAAACATCGACGTGGGGTTCCACCGCCGTTACCAATATCCGACCAGCCTGAACACTTTCTACCGCCGCCGCCAAAGCATGCTCTCCATCTTGATAATAGGCAGTGATGGGAGTAAATCTCAACCACCCTAACAATCGATATGTTTTTTGCAAAGTTACTACCTCCCGTTCCGCTTCGGCCAATGCTGTTTTTGCCTCTGGCAAATCTTGACGTTTAACCGCCTCAACCACTGTCTGGACTTTGGCATATGCTTCTTTTCCACCTCTCACTAACTGCCAAGCTGGCCAACCCGCAAGCAGCACCAAACCCAGTACCACCATCGCTAAAACCAATAATCTACCCCACCATCTACGTCTATTCTTAAGTTTTAAAGACAAAACCGTATTTGATTGTGACAGCTTCACCTTTTTATCGCCAAAAGCATCCTCCCCCTTCTTTTCGATAACCTTGGCCCCTCCAGATTCCTCCTTTGGCTTCTCCACCATTCTCACTGCAGTGCCCTCTTTAGAAAAAGATATTTTTGGTACGTCTTCCATATTTTCTCTTACCATTTTGACAACATTGCTCTCGGTGTTTTGAGAATAATTATAATATCTTTGATGATAGATTTTTGCCTGGCGTACTGAGCATCGAGCTTGGCCCTTTGATCAAAAGGGATAATATTCCTTCCGGAAGTCTGCCATGGTCCGGTAATTCCCGGCTTGATTCTTAAAATATCCCGGATAAACTTTTTAGTTTCCGGATAACGCCTGGGTTGTTCAGTTAATTCGTCGGTAACGTAAGCCCGCGGTCCCACCAAACTCATTTCTCCCTTGATAACGTTTATCAACTGAGGGAATTCATCAATAGTTAACGACCTTAACACTCGACCCAATGAGGTTATACGAGGATCACGTTCTAACTTCCAGTCTCCCCGCTTGAAGCGCTTGAGCAAATGGGGATTTTTAAAATAAAGATACTCATCTGCTCCGTCAACCATCGACCTAAATTTGTACATATGAAACGGCTTACCATTCTTTCCCACCCGTTTATGGCGGTAAATTATCGGTCCTGGAGAATCCAACCGGATTAAAATTGGCACAATTACCCAAAACGGCAAAAATAAAACCAAAAGGATTAAGGCCAGGCTTATATCTATGCCCCGCTTTACCAGGTCATAAAAAACCACTTTCATGACTAGACGTACTTCTCTTTCTCTGTCCCATCAAATGATTTGAGCATGTTTTTAATTTCCGGAATCGACTCCTGAGGTGTCACTAAAATCGCATCCTCCGTTACTACCACCACCATACCTTTTAAATCAATCGCACTTACCAACTGGTTTGTATAGTTAAAAACCAAACTGTTCTTAGTTTTCCAAGCCACCACCCTACCCTTTGTTAAGTTATCTTCAGGCTTCGCCTGCAACGCCTCTTTAAAAGCCTCCCACGTTCCCACATCACTCCAACCTAAATCCACCGAAATTACCACCGCCTCATGAGGTGAAATCTTCTCTAAAATTGCATTATCAAAATGTACTTGCTCAAACTTGGGGTAAATTTCTTCAAGTTCTTTTTGATGATTCTTGTTGCCATAACTGGCTTGTAGCTTCATCAGTCCCTTATACATTTCCGGAACGTGCTTCCTAAATTGCTCCAGTACAAACTTAGGCGTCACCACAAAGTATCCTGGATTCCAAGCATGATTATCGCTGTCAAAATAAGTATTCGCCCGCTCTAAACTAGGTCGATAGTGCCAGGATATAAACTCTCTCACCTCAAAACCGTTTACCACTTCCAACTGCCTACCAAACTCAATCCAGCCCAAATTTTGATTGGCAAACCGCGGCTCTTGACCAATAAAAACAAACAAATCTTTCTTTTTTGATAGATACTCTGCTCCACTAAAAATCGCTCGTTTAAAACGGTTAACATGCTTCATCACATGATCGCTCCATAAGATCGCCACCGCTCCCTCCGGATCTTTCTTAGCCAAAATCGCCATCAGATACCCAACCGCCGGCGCTACATCCCGCATTGTCGGCTCACCGATGATATTCTCAATGGGAATATCGGGAAGTTGGTTTTTAATGATTCCTTTGTAAGCTTGTCCAGAAGATATATAGATGTTTTCCAGTTTGACCTCGGGCTGCACCCGTTGAATAGCCAGTTGCAGCGTCGACTGGTTATCAATCATCTTCTCAAACTGTTTAGGCGTCTTCTTTCTTGATAGCGGCCACATCCGCGTCCCCACTCCCCCAGCGAAGATCACTACTCGTAAATCTAGTGCTGATAGTTTTGCCATGCCTTCTCCACTACTTTCCTAAATTGGCCTTGAAAATTTACTGTATCAAATTGTTGAGCCGTTGTAATAAGCATCTTCGAATCAAAATTCATTGTCTCGAATCGACGGATAGCTTTCATTATACCGCCGGGTGTACAGTCCCCAAAGAACGTCCCGGTTTTCCCCTCAATCACTATCTCCCTTACCCCTCCGGCGTTGAAACTGATAACCGGTTTACCAGCTGCCAATGCCTCTAAAGCTACTATCCCAAAATCTTCTTCTTGTGGCATAATCACCGCTCGACAGTTTTGGTAGTAACCCACCAGTTCATTATCGGTCACCAACCCGGTAAAAGTCACGTTAGCCGTGGCTTGAATTTTAAGTTTTTTCTCTTCACTGCCTGTCCCCACCACCACCAGCCGGTCAGAAAGCTTCCTAAAAGCTTGCACCACTACCTCCACTCTTTTGGCTGGCACCAAACGTGATACCAGTAAAAAATATGAGCTCTTCAAGGAATTTTTACCAACTTCTTGAAATCTTTGAATATCAACCGGGGGATAGACAACTTCGTCGACTTCTCGGCGGTAGTACTTTTTAACTTTACCTGCTACCGACTGTGAAATAGCTACCAGATAGTCAGGTCTTTGACCGGCAAAATAATCCCACCGTCGCATTCTGCTAAAAAGTGGCAAAAGTATCAATTTCCCCATTCGTCCCAATGGATTCTGATCCAAATGTAATTTTGTCTGACTCCATAAGTATTTTGGCGGAGTTAAAAAATAACAAACATGAAACGTTCTAGGAGCTGTAATCACTCCTTTCGCCTCGGCACTTGTTACCGAAATGACGACGTCAAACTGGCTAAAATCAAAACTTTCAAAAGCCAGTGGCATCAACCAAAATAACCACTCATGATGGGCCCTTAATCCAGGTAATCGATTTAAAAATGATGTGATTACCGTAAATTCTCTCGCCCAGGGCGCGTGAGCAGGCGAATAAACCGAAGTAAAAAGAGGTGCCTCCGGCCATATCCCATGTAGCGCCATCAACACTCTCTCTGCCCCACCCACCTTGTTGACACGATCATAAACCAGTGCTACCCGCATAAGATATGAATTATCTAACCGCCTGCTTATAAACCTTTAGTGTTTCTTTTGCCATTGTTTGCCAACTATAATCCACCACTCTCTGCCAACCAAGTCTAATTAATTTCTTCCTAAAGTCAAAATTACTAACAACTTCACCAATTACCTCTACCATCTCTTCAACGTTGAAAGGATCAAAATAAACTGCCGCTTCACCATATATTTCAGGCAAAGATCCTGATTTAGCCGCCGCCACTGGTGTTCCAAGCGCCATCGCTTCCAACCCGGTCAAACCAAAACCTTCAGACAATGATGGTTGCACCACTAGTGTAGCCTGCTGATAGATTTTCGAAAGGTCCTCATCCGACACAAATCCTGTTAACTTAACCGCCGACAATAACTTCTGTCGCCCGATAGCTTTAGTCAGTCTGCCCAAGAAAACATTACGAGAACTTACGATTACTAAAGTAAATTGAGGGAAATTCTTCTTTCTAAGGATAGAAAACGCCACCAAAAGTCTATCTAAGTTCTTGTGAGGATAAACATTCCCCACATATAATAGATATGGTTCTGATATTTGATACTTAGCCAGTATCTGCTTTGCCTTATCCTTACTTGATATTCCATAACTATCAACACCTTCGTAAATTGTAGTAATTTTGTCCTCGGTTATCTTTTCTAAATCTTTTATCTCGTGTTTTACAAAATTGCTGGGTACAATTATTGTTCTTGAACGTTTTATGGCATTTCGAGCCACCAATCGATATCCTAAGTACTTTAGTAAATAAGTCGTCGGCGACAAAGTAGTCACCGCTAATCCCTTCACCCTATGCCACAATAAATCATGAATAGTCACTATAAATGGTTCTCGAAAAAATAAAGGAACGTTAAAATGAGGAAAGTGAACAAGATCCAACTTGTGTCTATGTAGCGTTTGTATCAAACCTACCTGTTCCCCTAGAGTATAATGCCTAAAATCTGCCACCACCACTTCCACATTATCAGCTCGCCTAACCCTACCAACATCCACCTGTCGTACGAACAAAATGAATGTATCAGTCGGAGACAAAGGCGGTATATCTTCCACCAAATGTTTAACATATCGACCAATGCCGGCATGCCGCAATCCGTACATTCTCGCATCAATGCCGACAATCATAGTTTTACCTTAGTCGCCCCTCTCGAAACCACATCAATTCCCCAATGCACCAGCTGTCGGAACCAACGGGGTTGATGAGAATAGTATTTATCGTAATATTGCTTCATCGTCATAAAAAAATGATGGCGGGACACTGACCGCCGCACCCTCTCACCTTCAACCCTCTTTCCCGATCTGCTCTTAAAATGAACAATCTTCGCTTCAGACACGTAATATACCTGCCAACCAGCCTGCCATATCCGCTGACACCAATCGATATCCTCGGCGTACAAAAAGAACCGCTCATCTAAATACCCAACATCATCGATTACTTTCTTTCTTACCATCATCGCCCCCCCACAAATCACTTCCACCGGATGAGCCTTGCCAAAATCCTCCCATGACCGATGATAACCACCCAACCAACGCGAATTGGGAAAAAACTGTTCCAGCCTGACAAAGTAAGTCAAAGCATTCCAGGGCGTCGGAAAACCCCGGTGGCAAGCCAAATCAATGGCACCATCAGCCAAAACCAATTTCGGCCCTACCGCTCCCACTTGCAGATGATTCTCCAAAAAAGCTACCAGCGTTTCCAACGCCTCATCACCAATCTCCATGTCAGAATTAAGTAGCATCACATATTTTCCTTGCGCCCGCTTAATGCCAACATTATTTCCCGCTGCAAATCCCAGGTTTTGACTATTAACAATTACCTCTACTCCAGGAAACTGTTTCCGTAACATTTCCACCGAGCCATCGCTCGACGCATTATCTACCACCATCACCTGCCACTCTGCTTTGCGCTTGATTGAAGCCAAAGTCTTTTCCAAATAGTTTTTGGTGTTGTAACTCAAAATAATTATCGATAATTGATACTTCATATTTTTCAATCGTCATCCTGAATTTAACTCAGGATCTATTTGTTTTCCCCACCTCCGAATAGACCCTATCTAACTCGTAAGATATAGTTGCCCAGTTAAACTTTTTTTCAACCAGCGCCTTACTATTTTTTGCCAAGGTCTCCCGCAGCCTATCGTCGGTTAAAGCCTTCACTGTCAAGCTCGCCAACTCTTCTGCCGTATCCCCCACCAACACATGGCTATTCGGATCAACTCCAATCCCTTCCACCGCCAAACTGGTGGCCACAATCGGCGTTCCCGTCGCCATCGCCTCCAAAACCTTGTAGCGCGTCCCTTTGCCGCTTCGAATCGGCGCCAAAAGCACGTCGGCTTGACTGTAAGCCAATCGAATATCTTCAATGTCCCCGCGGACCGTAATCGAAGGATACTTTCCGTATTCCAGTATCTTTTTACTGGGGCTAAAACCCACAATCAATAATTTCGCTTTAGAAAGTTTCTCTAAAACTTGCGGCCAAATCTCCTCAACCAAAAACTCCACCGCGTCAATGTTCGGTAACCATTTAAAAGTCCCCACAAATAACACCGTCGGCTCTTTAGGAAATTCCTTTTTAGTTTTACTAAAAAAACCAATATCCACCCCGTTAGCCACCACGTCAATCGGCACCCCGCTCCCCACTTCCAGTTGAATCGCCCGTTTATCCTCGTTGGACATAGTTATCAACCGATTAGCGGTTCGCCAATAGGCAGTTTCCCACCGCCTGATTTTCCAAACATCAAGATAAAGAAAAGGCTTAATTGGCCAGAGCCACGTTTGCCAAACATAAGTTTGATACGCTAAATACTCAATCGTTTGTTCCACTAGAATAATTGGCACCTGTGTTTTAGGAATATTCGGCATCATGTAAAAAGTTTCGGCATGGATAAGATTGTAGCTAGTCTCGTTAAGCTCTCGCCGAATCGCTTCTTGAAATCGCCGGGACAGATAAATGGTTACTAAAAAAGGATAGCTCGAAAACGCTGACCCCAAAATATTTCGTAAATTCCACGCCGGCCGCCGCTTAAACACCAGTACCTTTTTACAGTACTTTTCCAATTCTTTAACATACTTTCGCTCGCTCTCCCGCCGAATGTAAGCAAACAAAGTAATCTCGTGCTTATCTTTGAGGTTTTTGAGTAAGTTGTACGTCCGTATCTGCCCCCCCGAAAGCAGGGGATAAGGCAAATACGGCGTCAACATGAGAATTTTCATTATGTTTTCTTTAGTTTAAACGCTGTCAAATTTCGACTTCTTCCATCTGGATATTCCCACGCAGCTAAAAATTGCCTCAGGGGAATCCGCATGTTATCTTTTCTAGGTAGACCCGGATCATGCAACCGTACCGACCGTTTATCAATTGACAATACAATCACAAAATGGCCAGAATAACCAGGCTGTCTATACAAAGGATAATAGTTGACGTTAACAATCGCTATGTAACCCTTTCGCAAAAAATCTCGTATTGTCTTTAAGGTCGGTAACACGAATTTTGTACCAAAAACCTTTATAAATTCCTTAGCTATCCGTTGCTCTTTAGAAATATCGCTCATTTTTATCTGTTCCTCAGCCGCTTCCTTCCCGTATTTTTCCACTAAATAGTCTCCCCCGCGCTTAATAAACGCTTGGTAATCAAATTCTTCATAATTTGCTATCTCAAAACCCATCTTTTGAAAATTCAACAACCCCTGCATCGGCCAAGTCCACTTGCCTTTCTTTTTGGCTGTTAATTGATCTAATTCCTCCCAAGAAAAATCCTTTCCAGGCACAAAATATTTGACCATCATTTTAATGACCGCCTGATAACAATGGCTGTCATCGCTCGTATTAGAATAAAAAGGGATCTTCTTCTTCATCGCATCAATCGGACGACAACATACGTCTCCGTTCGATCCACAACTGGATAAGCGTCCATTAAACTTTGACTTTCCTCATCAAAACTGACCGAAACATAATAATCCGCCCCTTTGCTTATTTTGTCTTCAATTTCTCCTCCAATCGGCCAGCCGCGCCGATTAGTTTGGTACAAAAACGCCGCATCGCCGTTGTACGGCGCTATCACCAAAGCATCTGCCGGAGTCAATCGATCAATAGCTTTACCCGCCTCAACAATCGCCCAATTGTTAATATTGTAATATCCCCGCACCTCAAACCAACTGAATGCCAACATGAATAACAAAGAAGTAATGAGTAAAGAGTAAGAAATAACGTTCTTTCGTTCTATTAAATAGAATATTCCCTTGGCTACAAAGATAGAAATTATAGGAATTAACGGTATTTGATAATAATCGTGCCGCACATTACCGGTGGCAAAAACTGTTACATAAACTAACACCGCCACCATCCACCAGATAAAAAACCAGCCTTCCTTTTTCATTATCGGCTTAATTAATCCCAGCCCTAAGAAAATTAAACCCCAGTAACCCAAAATTAGTTTCCCTATCCTTTCGGCAAAAATCCACCGAAAAAACGCTCCTTTAAACCGAATCCCATCACCATTAAATAACCAACCAAACGCCGGAATCCCCTCCGGAAACTGACTTATCCATATTCGCCACAAAAGTAGCGGCGTCAGCGCCAGCACCGGATAAAGGTAAGTCGTCAAACTTTTGAAAACTCTCCCCCCGCAGCGTTTCCAAGCCAAATACGCCATGGGTAAAGCTAGGAAAATTGCATACGGCTTCAAAAGTAACGCCAAGGCTGCCGCCATTGCCGACAGCCAATAATGAAAGGAACGGATAGAGTGTTGGGACAAAGCTAGCCACCGCACCAGAAAATAAATCGACACCAAACTAAAAAACACCATCGCTACTTCGGGCAGAATCGTCCGCGAATAATAAACGCTGTAGGGAAGGACGACAAACACCAGTGCCGTTAACAGCGCTTCTTTCTTACCTGAAAACTCCAAAACCAAAAGGTACAAAAAAATCAATGTCCCCAACGAGAAAAAAATCGATATCAATCGCGAAAAAACATGTAGATCGAAACGAGGAAAAAATTGATATAACCGAGCCGTCAAACCATTAATAATCGGAAACTCCACCATCCGGTAGCCATTAGGGTTATCTAACCCTGACGGAATATTAGACAGGTCGTGGTACTGCGGCATCAACAAATCAACCCCATTCTTAACGTACTCTCGCGTCACCGACGCCGTATCTGCCTGCCGCCACGAATGCCAATCTGCTAGAGGCGTAGTCAGTCGATATAACCTTAGCCAAAAAGCCAATCCGACAATCAGGCTAATCCCGACCAACTCCAAGACTTTAGGATTTAGCCTGAGGTGCTGATTTAGTTCTCGAAACATACATAATCCCCAACGTTAAACCTACCAGCGCCCAATACATTTCCGCAACCTTCGAGGCAGCAAATACGTCTATATAAAAGGCATTAAACAACAGCCCGATCGATGCCGCCACCATTCCCAAAGCGAATGCTGAAAATATCGGCTCTCGACGCAACAGTTTAAGTTTTTTGATTATTAAAACCATAAACGCCACTATCATCCCAAAAAAAGTAATAAATCCGGCTAGACCCGTCTCCCCCAGTACCCTAAGAAAGTTATTGTCAGTCGATTCCGCCTCGGTAAACACCCCCACCGCTTCCTTAGTTAGGGTAGAGTAACCTGATCCTAGAAGGGGATTACGCTTAAAGCCGGCAATGGCTCTCGGCCACAGGGCGTCAAAGCGAATCGCTGCTGACAAACCGTACTTATAGGCATTTTCCGAATATGTCCTAGATACCGCCACCCAATCGCCTGATTCAGTCGCCACCGGCAAGGGAATATCCTCGTACACATCAGGCGGTAATTCTTTCGGTTGAGCTTCCCCTCCTGGCTTTGTCGGTACCGGTGGTGTATCCGAAGAGGTCGTCACTAAGGTAATCTCCTCAACTTCCTCCACCGAAACAGAATTCTCAGGCTCTGCTACTTTGGCTCGAAAGGCCAAACTGGCATATTTTTCTTTGATTTTGTTGAGTCCCAGTAGCTGGGTAAACCGCTCCGACAAATCGCCAAACGACAGCATCACTGCAATACTAAAAAACATCACCCCGAACCACCGCGGCAACGCCCATTTCCAATTCTTGATCGCAAGGAGTATTCCCATTAAGATCGTCACCGCCACTAGGTAAGCAATAAATGAGGTTCGGGAAGCGGTTAAAATTAAGAGCCAAAAGGCTAAAATAAAACTGACTCCAAACACTAATTTAAGTAATTTCTGGCTTGTCAAAAAAAACAGAGCCAACAAGATCGTCAACATTATCATGGTAAATGCCGCCAGGTCATAATGGCCGCCAAAAGTACTCGGCACTCGGGCATGTTCAGTTAGATACAGTCGCCAGCCTTTAGCAAATTCCCGATTCATCGTTGAATACACCGGCCAATACAGATACTTCTGCCCATAACCGTAAAGAGAAATACCTATCATCACTAGCGCCAGAAGAATGACCAGTAACTTACCTTGAAGCTTAGTCCGCACCGCGCTGTAAAAAATAAACATCAAAGTAAAGTACTCAATGTAACGAAAGTAATGAAAATACATTTTGCCGATATGAAGCCATTCGTAAGGCACAGTCCTAGTGATAAAAATTGCCGATAAAGTCGACAAAAAACCAAAACCCAAGTAAACACCAATCCAACTAGCCAAAGGATGAAGCCAACGCGCTTTTTTACGAACTATCTGAACCAACCAAACGCTTACTGCCAAAGCAATTAAAAAGTCCTCGAGTCGCACTCGCACAATATAACCAGGAATAACATCAAACAGGGGTAACTTGGGGTAAAGCGGAATAAACACCAATAAAAATCCGGCCAGAATCGCCAACAGGTTCTGGTCAAGCCAAGTCAAAAGCTTTCTGGTAGATAGCTTTTTTGCTTCCATCTCCCAATATGATACCAAACACCACCATCCGTAACCAGGCTCCCAGCTTTAATAAAACTCTAAGAAAAGGCCATTCCCAGGCAGGCTTATGTTTACCGAAAAAATACTTGAGTCCCCGATATTCTCCGAGAATTGCCTGTTCTCTGCCCCCGCTCCCATGCCCCATATGTTTAATTATTGGTTTGGCAAAATAGTACACTTTCTCCCCCGCCTTTTTAGCTCTGTAGCAAAACTCGAGGTCCTCACCGTACATAAAAATCTTTTCATCAAAACCACTCAGCTTGAAAAATAAATCCCTCTCCACTAAAAGCGCCGTTCCACTAACCCAACCCAAAATCTGATCTCGTTCAAAAAAGTGTTTACGCCTTTGTTGATATGGTCGTATCAAGTCTCCTATCATTGGTAAATCATCTAAAAAAAGCATCCAGGCCGCTATCTTAGACAACCTCGGCAAAAACCCACCCTGCGGCTGGATGCTTCCATTCGGGTTCACTAACCGACAACTAGCCACCCGCACTCCACTCTTTCTAACTAAATTGATCAATTCAACCAATGTGTCTTTGAACACCGTGGTATCACTATTGAGAAACAAAAGATAATCACCTTTGGCCTCTCGCGCACCGACATTATTTGCCATGCCAAAACCAAAATTTTCTTTGTTGATAATTACTCGACAGTCAGGAAATTCCCTTCTTACCATCTCCACCGAACCATCAGTGGACGCATTATCAATAATAATTACTTCTTTCTCTAGGGAATCAACCGATTCTTGGACACTCTTCAGGCAATTTCTAAGAAGCCTCTCCGTATTATAACTAACAATAACAATCGATAAATCAATCATTAAGATTTCTCACCATCAACTTTACTGTAGAAGGCACACCAGCAAGAACCTGAAAATTAGACGCGTCTCTAAGTAACTTATTACCAAGTTCACGACCAGAAGAATCTACAACCCCTCCTCCTACCCCAGTAATTAATCCATAAATCGCTCCCACTTCCTCGATTTTATTCTGCCTAAGCGCCATCGCCGCTGCGACATTAGCTAAAACATTTCGTAAATTCCCCACCGTAGAACCCTCGTTACGAATAAATAACTTCTTGGAAATAGAACGGTACTCCGAAAAACCTTGCTTATGATAAAGATCTAAATAAACTGGTGTAGATATATCGTTCACCCAGTCGTCTTTAATCTTTACCTTCCTTTTATTCAAGTCGTACGTCTTACCATCAACATACAACCACCCGAGCTTTCGGGTATACTCGTACATCCCCGCTGCTACAATATCTGCTAATTTTGGCTCCAGCCCGTTAAATACCGCTACAAACGTTCCAAAAGCCAGAAGGTTTCTGCCAATTTTATAGTTAGTTGTTCCATCCAAAGGATCAAAAGCCAAAAAATATTTCGGTTGAGAATAACAATCAATCAAACCATGCTCTTCAGAGAAAACTTGTACCGGTAAATTATGAGCTTTTATATAAGCTAGAAATGCCTCTTCCACCGCAATATCTATGACTGCCGATATTTCTCCCCCTACATTGATGTTACCGGTATTTTCCCGAGTATGTGGTTGACACTCAACCGTTTTCCGCCATACCTCCAGTAAGCTTTGGATGTGGAGCCACCAATTAATACCCATAGCCATTATTGGAATAAGCGAAATCTGCCTAAACGATAATTCAGTTCTCTAACATTCCGTTTGCGAATTTCCCGAGCCGGCACGCCACCCACTACCGTCATGGCAGGAACATCTTTAGTCACTACCGCCGCGGCTGCTATCACCGCTCCTTTCCCAATCGTCACCCCCGGTAAGATGATGGCCCTCGGCCCAACAAAAACATAATCCTCAATCGTTACCGGTTTCTCGATAGGATCAAACCCTTCCGAATCAATGTCGTGCTGGCTGTTAAAAATCATCACTTCCGAAGCCATATCCACATGATTACCTATGGTTATCGGCGCTCGACCGTCGAGGGTAGCATGATCGCCAATTATCGTTCCTTCACCAATTAGCACATTCTTCGGTTCATAAAACCGGCAACCGATGTGAATAGTTGATTTTTGCCCCAGCTTGACTCCCGCCAGGGTAAAAACTAACCGCCGAAACCAATGAAGAGGCACGTATCCCAAAAGCCACAAAACCGCAATCTTGGCATCAAGATAATAATTATAAAACCGATTCGCTCCTTTGTTTACTATCTCTTTAAAAGTCAATTCCCTTCCCACCCGATCTTTAAATGGCAACGCCATTGACTACCTCCAAAATCTTTGTCGCTGATTTTTGCCAATTAAACTGCTGCAATTGCTCTTGAGCCAACTGGTTAAACTTCTTTCGCTCCTCTAAAGACAATTGTAACGCTTTCAAAAGAGTTTTTGAAATCGCTTGTGAATCTAGCGGTTCAAACAGCAATCCAGCCGCACCCACTACTTCAGGCAAAGACGCGGTCTTAGCTACTAAGGGAACTGTCCCACACGCCATAGCCTCAAGAGCTGGAATCCCAAAACCTTCATAAATTCCAGCCATCACTACCCCTACCGCTCCGCCATACAAAGCCGGCAAATCCCCCAATGGTACATAACCGAGCAACCGAATATTATCTGGAGTAGGAAATCTCTTTATCGCTGCCAGAATGTCATCTGCCATCCATCCCACCTTTCCTACCAACACCAGCTGCACCTCACTACTCTTCTCCACTAACACTTTAAATGCCTCGATGAGTCGGACCAAATTCTTCCTCGGTTGCAACGTACCCACATGCACAAAATAATTCTTTCTCAAACTATATTTTATTCTTACTCGCTTCACTGCTTCTTCACTCACTGGACTAAACAACTTTCGATCTACTGCCGGATACACCACTTCGATCGCATCTCCGCTTTTACCATACCTTTCTTGAATATCTCTCTTGGTTTGCCGAGAGATAGCTATCACTTTAATCGCCTGTTTTACTGAGTATTCTGTCCAGCGCGTCAACTGCCATAAGTCTTTCTTCCTAAAGAACAAAGGATACTTTAAAAAACTCAAGTCCATCACTGCCATCACCGTTGGCACCGACGAAAATCGCGGCGCATAATGCCCCGGGCTGAAAAATACATCTAGACGCTCGCGTCTAAGATACAGTTCCAACGGTAACCGCCACTGCGTCCATAAAAAACTCGGTGGAATCACTCTATACTGCCAACCTTCCCGCTCGATAGGTAAATCTGCCACAATGGGCGCGCTTGAATACAAAGTAAACCTGTACGGTGTTGACAACCCATAAATTGCCCTAATAACCTCAAAGGCGAACTGATTACTCCCCACCCGCTCTCTAACATTAGCCTCATTAACATCAATCCCAATATGAATCTTATTTTTGGCTTTCATTTCTCACTCACAACCTTCTCATATATTGCCATCGTTTCCTCTGCTGCCTTCTCCCAACTAAATAGTTTTAACCTTTCTTTGCCCAACTTAACTAATTCATCTTTTTTCTCAATCGCTCTTACTATTCCCTGCCTTATCGAATCAATTTCGTAAGGATCGATTAAAACCGCAGCTTTTCCCGCTACCTCTGGCATACTAGAAACGTTACTGGTTACCACTGGCACCTCATAGTAAAACGCCTCCAAGATAGGCAACCCGAAACCTTCATATAACGACGGATAGGCCAAACAAATCGCTCCCGCATACAAAGCCGCCAGGGTTTTTCCCTCGACGTAACCAGTTACAATTATTCCTTCTTTGGACTCGACCGTCTCGTAACCTGACTTTCCCACCAAAACCAAATCAAAATCGTTTTGCAGCTTTCTCCAAGCAGAAATTAATCTTCGAATATTTTTTCGGGGTTCAAAAGACAACACTGCCAAAATATAAGGCTTACTAATTGAATACTTTTTTTTTACATTATCAACCTCACTTTTCACAATTTTCACTTTACTCTCTTCCGACAAAGCTTCGTATACAACGTGTATTCTTTTTTCCTCGATGCTCAAAATAGATACAATATCTTTTTTGGTTGTTTCGGAAACAGCAATCACCGCCGCTGTCTCTTTTTTAATCCACTCCAACGCCATCCGATGTTGCCGCACTATCTTCGGATTAGTATCATTGGGAAACTTAATAGCCGATAAATCATGAATCGTAGTGACCAATTTTCCACTTGTCACTTTGGGGGTATACCAATCCCAGCTATGGAAAATGTCGAGATTTCCCATAAACCACTCAATCGACAAATGCCACTTATTGAATAACAACGTACTTAACTTCGGAGGTAAAGGATAGTACTTAATCTGCGGCATTGACGGCAAACTTGAAGCAAAACTCTTTAATAAAGGCAGCTGCCGAAATGAACCACCAAAAAGTACGTAGTCTTCTTGAGGATACAGCCTAACCAATGCCCTCACCAAATTGGTCGTATATCGTGACACTCCGGTCCCGTAAGGAATTGCCGAAACATCCCACCCAATCCGCATGGCCTTATTGTAACCCACTCCTGGAAAAACCGCTAATTGATTATTTACTAGGCTTAAAAAGTCGGACTTTAGTAGTCGGATTATCATAAACCATCTGCCAGACTTTATATCTCTCCGGCAACTGCACATTGTGGGTCAGAACAGCCGAAACTGGCTCACCTTGGTAAAACGACTCATGGATAAAGGGGAAATTGACATAATAAAGACTATGACCACCGATAATCAAAACGTTATCTGAAGCAGTAACATTCCTCTCAAACCAACCGTCGACATCAACAAAGACATAACTTAAATCAACATTGTTAGCTAAAAATTCTCTCTTGTCTTGCTGACCCAATATCACCGACAGATACTTAAGATTAAGGTAACCTCGAATCATTAAATTTCCAATCGCTACCAAAAAAATAAACCCCACCATTGTTAACTTCATGTTCTTAACCGACTTTCCTACAAGCATCAAAAACGAAGTACTTACTAGCGCCCAGGCCGGTAGATATGGCACCATAAATCTGCTGCCGCCGATTCGTGGAATCAAAAACCACACCCCATATGTCAAAAGACAATAAAGACCGATAACTAGCACTGTTCGCTTCTTAAATACCACATACACGCTAACAGGCAACATCACTAGATATAAAGGCGACATGGCCGAATCCCAACCCAGGGGTCGATTCGACAAGCGCATAAAATCTGGTACAAATTGTGTCAGCGACGGCCACTGTATTTGTCGAGTTTCTACCAACACCGGATTAAATAGAGGATAAATCGGATTGCCCGTTACCTTATAAGCCAAAATTAGCCATACTCCACCAAGAATCACAGCCGAAAATATCACTGTCAAAGCATCTACCCATCTCCTACGCTTCGATAACACCAGTACCATCAAACTCACCACCCCTACCGTTCCCCATGCGAAAAGTTTGGTTCCAGTAGCTATACCTAAAGCCACCCCTATTCGCACCAAACCCCTATTCTCTTGATTCTGCCACCATGAAAGCAACCAAAAAAACGCCAGAGTCTCGAAAAAGGTTCGACCCAAATCCACATACGCTGATTGGGATAACCACAGCACTGAAAGATCCGTGTAAAAAATTAAAGCGGCCAAAATTGCCCCTTTTTTTCCCAGCCATCGCCGACCGTAATTAATAATCAACCCTGCGGTCAATACTCCAAACAAAAAATGAACTGACTTTGCTCCCGTTTCCCCCCCAAAAACCAGCGCCGGCACGAACAGCATTTCCGTAAATCTCGGCAAAGCACTATGATAAAACGGTCGGTTAGGAAAAATCTCCACTCGTTCTCGCATTAAATAAACCTTGGGGAGCGTCAAGTGGTACCACAACGAATCAAAGTTAATCTCTGGTCCCAGCGCTCCAATCAAGTTAATTACGATTGCCACCAAAAGCAACAAGCCTGAAATTTTAGTGACTTTATCTTCAAAAAATAACCTTACCAACGAATCAAACTTACCCCTCC
>MHDE01000019.1:36611-43520 GCA_001803465.1 Microgenomates group bacterium RIFCSPHIGHO2_01_FULL_45_11
TACCAGAGATACACCCTTTACCAACGCTATTTTTAACCACCCGAATGTTCCCAGTAATAGAATAAAATAAGCCAAACTGCCAACTAAGATAGCTAAGGAAAACATAAACTCATCTTACCTAAATGTGCAAATATAGTGTGCAATATCCCGAAACGTCCAGATTCGTGAAACGGCTGAATAAGCAGTCTGCACGCCTTGCCCGCCCACTGGAGGGAAATCTGGTGTGTAGGGGTATATAAGTTTCGCACACAGCACCGTCCTAAAGTAATGCCCGACAACGAAGCCTCCCCAAACTACAAATAGTATTAACCACCACCGTTTCATATCAGACGACAATAGTAAATTTTCCGATATACTGGTTCGTGATTAAAGAGACGTAAAATCGGTATCGCCAAAAGTAATATCTTACGAAAAAAAACATTCACCCAAAAGTTTTTACTAGCCCACCCCTTCATCAACCACCAACGCATTTTCAAATTCTCATTAGGGATAACTTTCATCTTTACCGTCTTACCTCTTCTTTTAACCATGCTGTATATCATATCTTCCATCTCCGCCTCAGTCGGCAGACCATACTCCGTCTGTTCTTTGAGAAACTTATGCCTTCTTCCCCAAATCTTCTCATACAGCTTATCTACTAATTCATCCTGCCTTGCTGCCAATTCTCCCACCGGTACCCCAATAATTATTTTCTTTTTTGCCACTCGAACCATTTCCTCTATCGCTTTTTGTCTATCACGGGGAGCTAAATGTTCCAACATATCAAGGTTGATTACTACGTCAAACGAATCATCGGCTTGGGGAAGATTTGTCGCTGACGCCTCAACTCGTTTCATATCAGGCCATTCTGGTCCTGAAAAATCAACGTCAACTCCGGTAAGTCCTCGCCGCAAATACGGTCCGATCCCCAATGACCCTGAACCCACCTCCAAAACCGACTCATTTCGATTAATTAGCCTCACAATCGGTAAATACCGCAAAGCCAACGCTGGATGCCAACGCTTAAAAAAAGGTATCTGCATATACTAAAATCGCCCATCTAGTTAATCACATAAATAGAATAAGCGTTATTCTTGTCTGACCCGGGAAAATGCGGCCAAGGATCATTAATAATTACCTGAGGGCTATATTTTTGTCGAATAATTTGAAACGTTTCTCGAGCTTGGCGAAATTCTGGTTCAGTTAAATTGAGCATTAAGGGAGTTTTAAGTTCGTCAGCCAAAACAATCGCCGATCGCGTCGCTTCCTTGTTAAGAAGTCGCACCGAATATTCAGGCAAAGAACCGGCAGTTTTTTTAGGATCAATAGTATCAAAAATCGAATAAGTAGCTTTTTCTTTCTTAATCAGTCGTATTGTTTCTAAAGCCTTCTCATAACTTATATGTAAACTTGATTCAAAAGCTATCCTACCTTGTAAAAACATTGCTGAAAGAAGTAACACTACAACAGTTGTAATCTGACAAGCTGATCGTAAACTCCGTTGCAATCTTTCCAGTCCCCAACCAACCAATACCATAATTATCAATAACACCAGCACAAAACTTCGAGCATTAATGTAGTAACTTCCTAAATACATCACCTCTACCACTATCAACAAGATAATCTCCGGCCATCTTTTGTAATTCTTAACTAAAGTCACCAACCCCAAAAGACTCAAACCCACTATCGGCCATGACAACCAGTAAGGACTAAGTTTAAAATACTCCCACCAAATTGCCACAAAGGCCCGAGGCTGAAACACAAAAAAACCTTCATAAAGTCTAAAAAACTGAGCGTAAAATTGATTTCGATAATAGAGTAACGGCAGTAAGCCAATTATCAAAGTTACGATAGTACTCGCTCCAGACAGAATTATCAGTCGTAAATCTCTTCTGAAATCTCGCCACTTTATAAACACCAAAGCCGCATAAGAAATTAAAAGTAGCACATTAACATGCTTAGCCAATATCGCCAAAGCCAACGTTATTCCCATCCAAACACTATTCCGTTGAGTTGGTTTTTCCCTCCACTTCACAAATGTTAGCAGTGACACTGCTGCAAATGCCATGTGCCACATTTCATACGTACCTGTCCGACTATAAAACCAGTGGAGCGGTATAAAAAGGCCAATTAACAACGTCATCACGGTAAGTAACTTGGAAATGTGATAACGTCGCAGCAGTAATCCCATTGCCACCAGAAACACCGCGTCGGAAAAAACAGCAATCAACCGTAAATTAACATACGGACCCCATCTAAAAAGCTGTGGAAATGCAAGACCCAACCCATACCCCAAAAACACAAAGGCTGGATACTTACTCAAAAAAACTTCTCCGTGCCACCTTGGCCACGAATAATTCCTCAAACTGCCAGCAATGTGTTGGTAATCCCACTCGTCCGGCTCTAAAACGTTTAACCCACCCCCCAGTGCATACAACCTACTAGCGACAAAACTTATAAAAAAAACCGCTACTAAAAGTTTCACTCTTCTTTCTGGTTTAAAGATTAAAATTGGGTTTACTCTCATAAACTAGTATTAGCTGTAAACCGCGGCCATTCAAACAGGTAGACAAATCCCACACCAGAAAAATCTTTAATCTCTCGTTGCTGATAACCTCGATCGTAAAGCCAAGCAAAAACGCGTCGTTCCGGGTCAGTCAAATCCATTAAATATTCAAACACATAAACTTGACGGTAGCCTGTCAGACTAGCAAGTAGGGAATTTAAATTGGTTTCCTTTCTCACTCTCAAAGTTTGAGTAGTCACAGCTTTTACCCCTTTCGACTCATACCATTGCCACGGAGCAAACGGTTCAGGAAAGGCAAATAAAACCGCCGTGTCGGGAGTGGCTTCTGTTTCAATAAAATTCACTGCCTGACGCCATTGTTCTCTCTTTAGATACGAAAATCGATAATAAGAAAAAGTAACCGTCAAATTCATCAACACTATTAATGTCAAAACCGCCCCTCCCCAACGCTTATCTTTCCCCCCCAGCGCCACTAGCCCATACACAATTGGTAATAAATACATTAAGCGTTTAGGCTCAATCACCGGCACCATCAAAGAAAACAACCATACCGAAAGCAGTGGTACCACCACCAACCAAAACTTACTTGTCTGTTCAGACTTTCTTACCACCGACCAGCTTAATATAGCTACGCTACCCGTCATCACTGCTGTCAAAATTATTTTTCCTAAGGTAAAGTCAAAAGGTACCCGACCAATCAAAAGCTTTCCCACCGTCAAGGGTAAAGCTTTAACCAATGGTAAACTCACCACTTCTTGCCAACCTGGTAAATTTTCTACCAAATACCGACTCCCCAACACTTGCTGCCATAATTGGGGTAACCAAAAAATGAATGGCAGGATGGCAACAACCACATGTTTAAGCATCAATTTTAGTTGCTTGCGACGAGTCAAATACGTTGTCACCACCGTCCCGAGCACCAAAAAACCAAATAGATACATCGTATAAAAACCAAACATCATCGTTATCACCAAGATCCACGACCACTTTTTGTTTATAAGAAATCTGTCCCACGCCCACAAACTCATCACTCCCCACAATGCTACCAGGGAATAAGGCCTTAATTCTTGGGAGTAATAAATATGAAACTGACTCGTAGCCAAAAGCATTGCTGCCCACTTACCCACCTTCTCCCCTCCCCACCGCTTTGCCGTAAGATAGGTAAAATAAATGGTCAGTACTCCAGGAACCACCGCCGACAGCCTTAACCACCACTCACTCCGGTTAAATTGAACCAATGTATGAACAATCAAATGGTAGCCAGGCGGTTGAAAATCAGCCGCCAGCTTAAATTGTTCAACAAACGACCGAGAACTCTCAATGGCTTGAGCCGCCTCATCTAACCAAAAGGATTGGTTAAGACCAATGAGTCGTAACACCAATCCCGACAGTAGAATCAGTAACACCGACACCCGCTCGTTCCCAACTGACTTACCGTGCATGACTTTTAGTTAACCAAAAGGATAAAATACCGAAAACTACTCCCAAATCGTAGACCAACTTAAAAACCATAAATCCTGGTGTTCGAAATGTAAACGCTTTAACTACTCCCAAAAAGAGACTAATTGGCAAACTCGCCCGCCCTAAAGCTATTATCCTGCCAACTTCACCAAACCGATACCGTCTCTTTCCTATCCACCGTGCCTGTCGAAACACAGCCGCTAAACTATCAGGATTCGTGTGGTAACAAATAGCATTCGGCGCCGCTTTCGCCAAATATCCCAGTTTCTTAGCCAGTGTCCAATCATCGGTGTAACCAGTAGCCTCAAAACCGCCCACTCGGTCAAACTCGGTTTTTAAAACCGCTCGAAACACGTTTGCCTCATCTCCTTGCCTTCCGGTTACTCGCCGCTGATCACGATTTCCCACCGTTTCGAAATTAAAACAACGTGCCCACACACTCGACCAATTCGCCACCCGCTCCTCTTTAGTAAATGTCCCTTTAGTTCGTCCTTCAACAATCGGTTTAACCAAAGCCTTAATAAAATTTTTATCAAACGTCATGTCTGCATCCACAAAGACCAAAATATCGCCTCGCGCATGTTTAGCCCCTCGATTTCGGGCCAAAGCTGCTCCCAGATGAGATTGACTAAATAAATGAATGCCTCGTATTTTTTTTATTCGTTTAACCGACCTGTCTTTCGAACCGTCATCCACGACGATTATCTCTACCGACAAGCTCTGCTGCTTTAGTGACGTTAGGCAAGCTGATATAAATCGCTCTTCATTATGAACGGGAACAATCACTGAAATCTTCATGAACCACTTTCAAGTCTGCTAAATAAATTGAGCTGGTTTCTAATTGATAAATTAAAACGTTTGTTTACCGCCAAAAGCACATAACAAACCGTAAATCCGAATACCACCAGTCTCGCCAATAATTTTGCCATGGCCGCTCCGATAATCCCATTTACCGGAATTAAATATAAACTCGCACCCACCAGCACCACCGTCTGTAAAATTCCACTAGCCGCAAAATATTCCGGCCTATCAATCGCATAGAATACCGCCACCAGTGGCGTAGTCGCCACTACGATCATCCCCGCCGCCATTAAGTAAGCAACCGCTGGAGTGGCGGCGACATACTCCGGGCCTGCTGTCACCAATATCAGAATTTTACTCAAAGGCACAACCAGAGCGATTGCTCCCAAACTGCCAAAGACAAGCAGCCAAGACTTTCGTAAATACATCCGCATGTGACGGATTGACTGATATTGTGCGACCCTACTGGCCAACACCGTTCCCAACGAAAAGGCAACCAGCGATAACACCAGTGACAACCGCACTCCGGCAGCGAACAGTCCTGTTTCGTAAAGAGGCAAATATGCCTTTACCAACAAAACATCAATGTTATCCCCAAAGGCCGCAGCAATGATCGCCACGCTGGTGAATTTAGAAATGTTCCAAACTGCACGAAACGCCTTTTTCTCTCCTAATCGAGCTTTAAAAATCCAGTTCGGCAGATAGTAAACACCCAAACCCACCCCTACCAGTTGCGCCACGGCAAAGGAAACGAGCGCTACTCCCGCGTTTGTCAAACCCCAAAACCACCACCAGAGTGCTACCCCAAATTTAACCAACCCCTGTACCACTGAAATAACCACGAAATGCCAAAAATCATGTATCGACTGCAAAATTACCGCTACGTATTCAAACACCACCATGGCAAAACTAACCACCACCGCCGTCCGCAAGATATCAAACTGTTCAATTCGTAACCACTGTCTACCGATCACCGGTGCCAGTATCCAAAATCCGACCGCGGTGACCAGTGAAAGTCCTAATTTAAGTATCGACCCCGCCACCGCAATGGTAGCGGCCTCTCTGGGCTGATTACGATAACAAGAGGCCACCAACTTTTGAACTGCAATATGCACTCCTCCGTCCGACAGCCGAGTAATAAACTGTAGTATCGAATAACCAATAGAAAACACTCCAAACTCGACTGGACCCAAAAGCCTCGAATAGATAATCATCGCTAAAGCTGCCAACGCCGCTGACAGCCCGTTACCAAAAAGAACTAAAACACTTTGGCGTAGCCCTGAAGAAGTCGTTAGATAGGTAACAGCTTTAGAAATCTTCATCGTCCTCTTATTGAATCGCTCGCCAATAAATGACTCCTTTTTCTTGAAAGTTACTTAAATCAACTCCATTCGGCTCCTTACCTTTAACAATAAATTCGTAGACGGCTGCCATCGGAACTCCCTCCTCTCTATTGTAATAGCTAATGTTACGATCTGCATAAAAAGCGGCAAACTTGCTAAAGATTATGGCAAACTCTCCAGTGGGTGATACGATCCGGTCGGTTGGTTTACTTAAAGCAGCAATCTCCTCACCAACTTCTTTACCAATTTGATGCATTGTCGAACCCTCAAGCGCTACCAAAAAATTATTCCGCTCAAGGAAAGAAACCGCCACTACTATCAAAGAGAGCACCGTCACCAGGTAACGCGATAGTCGGATTTTTCCTACTAACCACCGCCACCCCAACGTCGCTGCCAACGCTATCCCCGGCGCTAGATAAAACAAGAGGTAGTCATGAATAAAGGCCGCATTCCGAAAAACAAAAGCGTGAGTCACGCCATATACCAATATGAGGCCAATCAGGCCACTTTTGCTTCGCCTGACAGCACTTAGTCCCCACCCCAATCCTCCCAATGACGCCAGAAAGACTTGAACCTTAGTGAAGTACACGTGTATCCACAAAAACTCCTGTCGTAAAAATTTCGCCCAAGTCAACGAATAAATATCCCGCTGCCCTTCGGTTAGCAAATTAAATCGAAACTTAAAAATTTCCACCAACCCGCCCCCCAACCAACTTCCGGTCAAAAACCTCGTTTGAACTAGATGCAATCCAAACTGCCCTAAGGCAGCCAAAGCCAGAGGTAAAAATGAGTGGAAAT
>MHDE01000020.1:0-6142 GCA_001803465.1 Microgenomates group bacterium RIFCSPHIGHO2_01_FULL_45_11
CGTCTCGCTTGTCCGATAATTATTAAATCCTACTCCAATAACCGGCTGGGCTAGCCATACTCGAACTGCCCGCCTTTGACTCTCCCAACGCTGCCTGATCGAGAAAACCCGTTCTAACCGTACTCCCTCTCCCCCCGGTCGGGGCAAAAACCAAATTGCCGTCAAGAATAATACCAGACCAACTCCTGCCAGCTTTCTCACCCACGGCTCTTTTAAAGCTAAAACCAATCCCGCCGCCACTAAACTCAAATACGCGCTCCGTGAGTAGGTCAAAAGGAACGTCAACCCGGTTATACCCCCGACTACCCAAGAGTAAATACCAAGCTTCTGTCGAAACTTAAGCACCAGTATTAAAGTTAAAACCAGCAACACCCCTAAAAAATTAGGATCCAATATCGACCCAATAGCCCGGTAGTAATGATCATCCCACCCCAGCCACTTTAATTCTCGCGTATCCGGAAATAAAAGATATTGGCCTATACCTCCGAGAACCCAACCCCCTCCTACTCCCAAAAGCAGGGGATACAAAGACTCTACTAAATCCTTTTTACGAAGCTCTACCAAAAGAGGCAAAAAGCTAATATAGACACTAAACCGCAGCCAGTAGAGACCGGCAAACCAAGTCATTCCCTCCTGAAAAATATGTACTACCAACGATAGTCCCGTCACCCCAATTACCGCTATCACCGACCACTCCAAACTCCAGATTCGTCGCTTGCTAACAAACCACTTAAAAAGTAATAACCCCATCACCACCTCATGAAGGTAAATGGCAATGGTCTGTGTTATTTGAATTCGCTCTAGTTGCCCCAAAACTATTAGACCGAAAACCACCCCTACCCCCACCTGCCACCAATTTAGCCGTTGACTTTTAACCTTCGACCGTTCCCAATCATTTCTCATTGTTCTTTGCTCATTATTCTCTGTTTCTCAAACCATTTAGCTCTCATCATCAAGGAATGCAAACTCATCATCGTGGCCATGACTAGACCAGGGAATCCATCCCACCACCCCAGTCTCACCACATAGTTAAATACAAACTTCCCCATTGGATAAATCAAGATCGCGGCCATTGTAGTCTGCTCACCCTTTTTTAAACGATAGTCTGCCTCTATCGTCGTGTAACGATTAATATCATCCAAAAATAAACTTAGTTGGGGATGGCTAAAGTGAATTAACGGCGAATGCAGTTTACCAACTCGGTTAATTTCCCACACTTCGTGCACTGGCCGCCGCCACCGCCCAGCACTCCTCTTTCCCAGTCTGACCAAAGCGGTAAAACCAGTCTCGCCATACCGTAACCGACTCCCCCAAAAAATATCATGCCTGGGAATTAAAAATCCGTCGTTTTCTCCGGCCTTTATCGCCGTTACTATCTCTTTTTTCAACTCCTCGCTCACCCGTTCGTCGGCATCCACAAACAACACCCACTCATTCTTTGCCTGATCCAAACCGAAATTCCGCTGCCGGGAATAATCATTAGCCAGTTCATGAGTAATGACTCTCGCCCCTGCCTTTTCAACGATTTCTCTGGTTTGATCGGTTGACCCGTCATCAACCACCAAAACTTCCTCCGCCCAGCCAACAACCTGCGGCAATAATTCTTTTACATCACCGGCCGAATTGTGAGTCAACACTATTACGGTAAGCATCTAAAGGTATGGCTACGGTTACCCCATCAAAAAAATATGAAGTCGAATCAACTAAAAACACCTCTTGAGCCTGCGCTCCTCTTAAAAACCAGACTTCCCTTCCTTTCTCTGACTCGGTTATACCCCGCTGCCCCAAAAGAAATCGATAATTATCCATGTTCGAAGCAAACTCGCTGCCTGGTCCATACGATCTTAGTCGTACCCCTTTATCCGCCACCTTAGCCTCCACTAAACCTACAATTAACCTCTGCTCTCCCAAACGAGGTACATGAACGACGCTAAGGGTTCGGCTGGTCGCAGCTTCTGTCAAACCTCCACTCGTGAAAAAGAAAATCGCCTGGTACACTGCCAGTCCCGTTAATCCCACTGCCAATGGTTTTTTCACCAATTTAGGCAGTTGAAACCAAGTCCATCCCAGCCACCAAACAATCGGTACAAATAATGCCGGAAAGTACGCTTCCAAAAGCGCTCCGTGCCAATAAAAAGCTGTTAGCAAAACCGTAATTCCTAATCCTATCACCACCATCGGCTTATAATGTTTAATTAGTTCATGACGCTTCTGCCAAAATGCTATTAAACCCGATCCCAGTAATAAAAGAACCAGAATTGAAACGAATAAATTACCACCAAAGAATTTACTCCCCTGTTCGACAATCGAGGCAGTCACCCCGCCCAGCCTCTCGCTGCTAAAACCGTCTTCACCGCCAGAAGTAAATAATGCCACCAACCGATAGAAAAACCAAGCCACTAAACTGTCTCCCCAAGAAAAGGGCTGGCTAAAAAGATAAATAATTTGCGGCCCAAGACCAACAACCAGACCCAACCCGGCCTTAACCGCCGTTAACCATCCCAACTTTTCCCGCCTCAAATAAAAAACGAGGGGAATCAACACTACCAAAGGCAAAGTCGCTAGCTCAAATTGAAACAAAACCCCCCACCAAAAGGCCGGCCAAAACCAATTCGGTTTCTTTGCCTGCAACCCTCTTATCAAAGCTCCAAAGTAAGCTAGGCTGACCAGAGGAATATAAGCACCATAGAACGGCATTTGACTCGTTAACACCGCCAAGGGACTTGTTGCCAACATTAAACTCGCCACTAACGCCGCCCCCTCTGTTAACCACCACCGACCAACGATATAGACCAAACCGACAGCGACTAAACCACTGCTTGCAGCCAGCAAGCCGACGTTGACGGGATCAAACCCAAACCATTTAAACACCCAGGCCGTCAACCAAACATTCACCGGCCCCTGCCGAAATCTGGAAATGCTGCTGGCAATGCCTAAGAGCGGTACTTGACCAGTAACTATCATCTCTTTCGCCGCCAAAAAATCACGTCCCTGATCACCAATAAACACCATCCGACTTTCCAACTTATAAAATCGTAAAAATGCCGCTACCGATAAAATGGCTAAAAACACCAATTTAGACCAAACCGGAGATTTACTAGACTTCATCTACCTCTTTTAATAAGTCTATAATCTTCTCAAACCGTTTGCCATAAGTATGTTCCCGCTGTGTCCTTCGATATCCCGCCTCTGCCACCAGTTTACGTCGGTCAGGCTGATCAAGAAGGTTGCTAGTAAGCTTTATCAGTTCTTCCAGCGATCGAAAAATAAATACTTCCCGCCTATCTTGATACCACTCGGGTTTACACCGTTCCGCCAATTCCACCGTCCCGCATCCCGGAATTTCAAAGGTTCGTAAATTTCCGCCTATCGGCATGTGTTTAGGCACAAAATTAATCGCCATCTTCGCCCCATTATAAATTTTAGCCGCCTCTTTCCCCCAAGCCTCACCACCATAAACCTGCCTTAGTGCAGCTAATAATTCCACTCGTGGCGGTAAGTAGCCAAACACCCTGAGTCGAAACCGGGATACCAATTGAGCTAATATCTTTTGTCTATCAGTCAACAAACTTCCAATAAATACAACGTCACTCCCAAACTTTCCTCGCTCGCCGCTTGTTAATTCATATTTTCGATGCACCGCCGGCTCAATTCCGGCATACGGAACGGCTAAGGCTCGTCTAGCTTTAAGTTTTAACCAATGCTGGGCGTGAACCGGATCATTAGCGACGATAATATCAAACAACTTTACTTGCTGTCTCTCAAAAGCCGTCGCCGAATTCAGGGGATCCTCTCCGGACAAAAGAGCTAACTTGACTCCTCTCGCCTTCGCCCGCCAAAAAGGAAAAGCCACCAACTCAGACACCCCGCTGCCGACAATGATTATTTCCGGTCGAAACGACTTGATCAGTCTCCATAGTCGAACTGCCCTCACCCAATTTTCTGGATTGAGTCTATACCCTCGATTAATAACCTGTCGGAATTTATGGTAGCTCCCGGTCCACCGCCGTTCCCACCCCAGCTCACTTTTAATCCGCCAGTCGTTAGGGAAAACTACGCTATCGGTATAGCGAAATACTCTGACTGTCTGCCCCAACCGTTTAAGCGCTTGCAACCAATACACTTGAAATTGTCTGGCCGGAATCACCTCGTCATTGGCCCGAAATTGATCAAAATAAGGCGGTACTCTAAGCACTAACAAAATTCTCATGGTTATTAGCTCACTTTTGTTAAACTGGAATAAAGCTGTTCTCTAAACCGCGTCTGTTCAAAAGCCTCATAATTTTTTTCGATTGTCAAACGAGCGGCCTTACCCAGTCGAACCCAGTCTTCTTGATGATTTAAAAGGTAAACCAATCTCTTAGCCAACTCTTCTTCGTCAGCCTCTTTGACCAAAAATCCATTGGCTCCATCCTCTATTGCCTCGGACATACCGCCATGTCTGGTTGCCACCACTACCATCCCTGCCGCCATCCGTTCCAATAGTGAATTAGGTAAACCTTCTTCTACTCCGCCAGCTAAAGTCACCGATGGCTGAATAAAAATATCATACTTATCAACCTCCGCTAACAACTGCACATGCGGCATAAACGGCTTAAATATTACTTTTCCTACCAGGCTAAGATCGTTCACTAGCCGTCGCAGTCGCCCCTCTTCCGGACCGCTACCGATGATAGTCAGTCGAGCTAAAGAAAACTGAGTCAACACCGAAGAAAAAGCCTTAATGGCAAAGTCAACACCTTTGATAGGAACCAGTCGACAAGCAATTAGCAGTCGCGGTCGTTTCGTTGGCAACCGCTGCTTAAAGATAATTCTTGTTAAGATTAGTCCCGCATCCAATGGCAGAATTTTCCGACCGGGACAACCTAATCTTATCAACCGCTTCCGCATCAATTTACTCTTAACGATAATTCTACTGGCTTGACGAAACAGCTGCCGATAACGCCTCTGCCATAACCACTGTGGCCATGGTAGTCGATAAGCATCCGTTCCGTAAAAACTGACTATCAACGGCACCCGTAATCTCCCAGCCAAAGGCAGTAACCGGTAACCGGCCGCCCCGTAGTGGACGTGAATCATTCTGGCTCCAGCTTTCCGACAAATATTCTCATAAAACCGTAAATCTGGCCGACCCCAATCCGCTAACCGCTGTAAGCCTGCCAACGTTTTTCTAAATAGCAATTTTCCCCCTCTCACCCCGGCCATCCCGTCAGTTAACAACGGAAACTTAAACAGACCTCTATAAGGAAATTGCTCCAAATTTCTTTCGTTTCGACATATCACCATTGGCTGCCACTGCCGATGACTGGTTAACTGCCCATATAACCACGGCTCCGAAGGGTTAAGAAAATCCAACATCCCATGAACGACCACTGGCTTTTTCGACACTTTCCGACAAACTGCTACTACTTGATACCCAAAAACACTTGGTCTTTTTCTACCGATAAAATTCTGAAAAGACTTCGGTAACCTGGAAAACGGTTGAGGCAATACAAAATCGCCATCCACCGTTTCTATAAAGAATCCATTCTTAGTCAAAAGTTTCTCTAACGAGTCAAGCGTATAGAAATGTATGTGATCAAAATCACTAAAAGCGGGCGACTCGTCGATAAACTTACCTCGCATCAAATCCCATCGGTATTTCCACCAGGCCGTATTCGGAAACGAAACAATAAATCGACCATCATCTGTCAAGTGTTCCCGAGCGAATCTAACCAATCGCTCCGGGTCAATCACATGCTCAATCACCTCCAAAGCTGTAATTGCCTCAAACTTTTCCGGCAGCCAACCTATCTCCAACCGGCTGATATCGGCTTGAAAAATTCTGTTGTAATAAGGCCTGGCCAGTTTAAGCGCTGTTTCCGAAATATCCAATCCCACTACCCTTCGCTGAACTTGTTGTCTAAGTAAGGCTTTACCCAAAACCCCATCCCCACAACCGATATCAAGAATGGTAGTAAACTCCCTCCCCAAATAGGCCAATGCGACCTTAACCCGTGTCGGTAAATCAGCATAGATTTTGCCGTATGAAAGCCGATGACGCCAATATCGCTGGTAATAGTCAACAAAAAAGTCGGTAATGATGTGAGGTTTTCGCTGCATTAGCGCTTGAGAAGATGATAGGTCTTAAACCACAAAAATG
>MHDE01000020.1:6171-32572 GCA_001803465.1 Microgenomates group bacterium RIFCSPHIGHO2_01_FULL_45_11
GTAAGTAGTGATGTAGTTGGGTTTACCTACGGCTTTAAACAGTGGTCCCACCGCCGTTGCCACCGACCGAATGGCACCATAAATAGAAAGTATTTTGAGTGCCGGCACCAGTGGCAGCCACGCTTCGCCCAAAACCAATCTGGTTAAAGGTTCGGCAAATCCAAAAATTACTAATGAAGCCGGTAACGTCAAGCCAGCTGTTACTCCGACTGTTTTAAAAAAAGCTCGCCGAAGACGCGGTTTATCTTCGATAATAGTTGCTAGGGCTGGAAAACCAACCTGTGATACTACGCTGGTAATTTGAGTAGCCGGCAAGGAAGCAATCTTGTAGGCATTTTGATAGAACCCTAAAGGAGCTGCTCCCAGCACCCGTCCCACCACGATATCGTCTCCCTGATTGGCAATATAGGTTAAGATACTTGATCCCCACAACCAACGACTGAAACGCATCAGCTCTCTGACGCTCTGTCCTACCGGCCTCATCAGCCGTACTCCCCGCGTTAACATAAATGACAATACCGCTTCGACGGCCGCTCCTCCAATTCCGGCCAACACAAATGACCAGACTCCCAATCCCCCCACCGCGGCTCCAACCGCCACCATTAACTCCGCCAAACTCGCCGTCATTCTCAAAACAAACTCTTTTTCCAACCGTAACTCCTTCAAAAAAAATATAGTTCGTGAGTTCCTAAAATTTCGGATCAAAGGAGCTAAAGCCATTACCTGTAAATAAGGTGTCACTCCTGGTTGTTTGAAAAATATTGCCACCAATGGTGCACTAAAAAATAACAGCGCTCCGATAGTTACTCCCCGTAAAACCGAAATTAACCAAGCCGTTGACAAATCTGCCTCAGTCACCTCTTTCTTTTGCACCAAAGCTTCAAACACACTCGTTTCCGAAAACGTCTCCAAAAAGGCCAAACTCAACCCCACAATGCCAAAAATACCAAAGTCTTTGGGAGTTAAAATTCTCGCCAAAACTACGGTCTTAACTACCCCCATTAAACGAGCCAGGGCGTTGTAACTTAAAAGCCAACTCCCGGCAAAAATGGTTTTTTTAGTCAACTGGAGCGGTTGTCTCACCTGCATTGGTTAATTGTACCATCTACCAGGCTAACTTTCTTCGAAACCAAATGAACATTCCGCTTAAAGCCCCACTCATTACTCCTCCATCCGCCACTAACTGAACCAAAGGTAAATAAAGCCATGCCTTCGGCTTTGACACTCCTCTCCAGTGTTTAGCTAAAGGAAACAATACAATATAGCCCAAAAATAAAACCGGATAAAAATAAAACAGCACGTACCGACCAAAGATGGTTGCTATTTTGACAACATGTGGCCAATACCACCCTTCCATGTCTCCCAAAGCATAACCAAAAATCTGCCAAAAGAATTCTTTAAAATTACCTGCCAGTTCCCATTCGACTTTTGCTTCTGGCTCTACCACCATGCCACCTGTTTTTTTTAGTTTAGAAGCAAAATCTAAGTCTTCGCAATTATCCATTTGCTCGTTATATCCTCCTATTTCTTTCCAGGTCTTTTTTGTAAAAGCCAAAGACCTCGATGAAGGCAAAAACGTCTCAGGGTTAAACCTCTCTGGTAACACGGCCACAAAGGGTGCCACGGCTTGCTGCCAAGCAGATTTTGTCCGTACCTGATAATAACCAGCCACCGCGTCAACCCTCTCTTGAATGAGCGGTCTAATCAATCTCTGCAGCCACTTTGGCTGTGGTGTACAGCCTCCGTCGGTTACGACAATAACGTCGCTTGTGGCTGCCTTAATACCTATATTTCTGCCCTTGGCCCGATTCACCCTACCGATAGCGATGGTTCGAACGGAAAGTTCTCCAGAAAAATCCTTAATCTTTTGGACCGTCTTATCGCTCGACCCCCCGTCTACGAGAATTACCTCATCCGGTTTTCTCGACTGCTTTTCTAAGGCAACCAGCAACCGCCCGATGGTGGCCGCTTCGTTTCTGACTGTTACCACTACTGATACTTGAAAGTCTCTTTTCCGTTTTTCCATAACTGCCGATATAGTTTCACTACCTGTTGCCAACTTTGCTCCTTAACCCAATTATGCGCCTCATCCACTCGGCGCCGCCACTTTCCAGAGTTTAAATAATAATCACTGACAGCATCTGCCAACTCTTTCTCATTTTCAGAAATCGCTATCGACTTGGCTTGAGGATGACACCGTAAATAATCTTTTTTAATATCGTTGTTATAAACCGCAAAGATGGGTCGCTTGACCTGCATGGCTTCGACTATCGCTAAATAGCGCGACACAAAAGCTAATTCGAAATCTTGATAATGATTGATCACCGTATCATCATATCCGCGAAATCTTACTGCCAACGAATTTGTTCCACTGTACCGCTCTGCCTCGGATTTCTGAGGCCCATCGCCAAAAACGGTTAATCTTATGCTAATTCCCTTATCCCTTAAAAGTTTTAAAGCCATTAGATACATCATTATGCCAGAATCCTCACTCAACCTGCCGACATAAATAGCTGTAGCTTTAATAGTTTTCCGGTTACCAACCGGTCTCTTATCCACCGCGCCGTAGGTGACTAAATTTGGCCTCGCTCCATACCACTTTCTCATATAATCGCCGACACAAATCGTTCCCGAAGCCAGCAACTCTCCCACCTTCCGTTGCCCAATGGCTGACAGAGTGGGCGATTTATAACCCTCATAACCATGGTAGGTTAAATAAAATCTTTTTCTAAACAAAAAGGGAATAAACCAATAAAAAACATCGTGAATGTGAACAATATCAGCCTCAAAGATTAATTGTTGGTGTGCTAATAACCACTTCCAAATCAACCATTTTTTGCTTTTTTCTAAAGTAGGGAAGACCGGTATTCGAAAAATCCTAATGTCTCCATAAACCTCAAACTCCGCTAAATCTTTCTTAAATCCTTCAGTAACGATGCTAACTTTATTACCCGCTTTTATCAGTTCTTCACTCACTCGCATCACATGCTTCTCCACCCCACCGATGTGAGGGTAGAAAAGACGAGCAAAAAATATAATATTCATTTTTTAACAGTACATCGATAAATCACTACATTTGGTTTCCATCTTCTTTTCAATATTTTTTTTGCAATCAATGTCTTTACTAAGTACAAATTTGGAAATGCAAACAACTCTTTTTTATGGGTTATGTAAAACCCATTCGTATTTATTTCTTTCTCAATCTTACTAGGTGTGTATTTCTTAACGTGACCAACAGGGTGATCCTTCAAACTTCTAGCTTCGTATACGGGAACAGATATAATCAGTTCCCCCCCAGACTTCGCGACTCTATTAAGCTCTTTATATGCTTGAACCGCATCTTTTTGCTTTATATGCTCAAGAACCTCCATACAGTAAATTGTGTCAAACATCCCACTCTTAATTGGCATGCCTACAATTGAACCTAAAACAGTATTTGTGTTAAATAATTTTTTTATTCTTTCAAGACCCTTTAAAGAAATATCCAGAGAATAAAAAACTACATTCTTTTGTCTAATTAAATAAAAAAATTGATTTTCTAGAAAACCCTGTCCTGAACCTACATTTAGAATTAATCTACTTCTTCCTCTGTTAAACCTCCATCTCTTGGCGGTTTTAATCCTATCTAAAGTCATCGGCCCTTCGTCTTCAAGATATTCATCAGCAGTCAAGAGTTGATCCCATCTTTCAGGAGAATTCGGATTCTTCTTCATTTCTCTAACCTTTTTTTCTAACCCTACTGGCTAAAACTAAAAAAAATAAATAAATTGATTGTTGACATTATCTTGGTACTTTGCGATTTTAAAAGTATCTACTATATTGGATTAATAATGAATCATTCAGGAACAAGAATAATATTATTAAAGTTTATACTGATTTCAATAATTTTTCTTGCTTTTACTTCACTCCCTCAAAAAACGTACGCCACATCCTTCTCTGAAAATTTCAACGACGGCGTATTGGACGGATGGATTCTTTCACCAGAACCTGGTAGAATTCTCTGCTCTACACCATGGCAAATTGCAAATGGCACTTTAAGAATCTCTATTAATCAATATGATTGCACAACAAACTTAATGCCAAACGATAATATCTGGCCTTCAGGAATGGGTAACAATTATATTATAGAACTCGACATGTGGATGGTCGATGGCATTGACCATAATGTTGCCTTCAGGTTTAATCCAGGAACATCGCAAGGTCACTATTATGAAGTCCATTTTCAATCACCCGACTTCGTTAATCTCGCCATACCTCAAGGTTCTTCAAATAGAAGAATAAATTATCCAGTACCGAATAAGTCTACCCCTTACCATTTAAAAATTATCGTTGATAATGGCCTTTTAGAACTTTCTATCGATAATAATTTAGTTGTTCGACATGAATATAGTCCACTTGGTGAAATAGCTCCCACAGGAAGATTTGCTTTGCGAGCCGGAACCGGAGTAATTCCAATATCAGTAACATATTTCGACAATATTAACATCACCTCAATACCAGAACCACGACCTATCCACTACCTCTCCCAAACCGACCCGCTGTGGGAAAACGAAACCTACGATTCTACCAACTACACCATCAGTGATTTAGGTTGTGCGCTTGCCTCCGCCGCCATGGTCTTAAATTATTGGAACCTCACCCCTCTCCCTGACGGTTCAACTCTCACTCCGCTCTCTTTAAACCAATGGCTAGTCGATAATGATGGTTACGACTTAAATGGCAACCTTAATTTCTACACCATCGCCAATCTTTCCGAAGAGATTACTAACATTGCCAGTCAATCAGGCACTCCTTTACCATTTGAATCTTTGGAATACTATCGTTTCGATACGCCCTTCTCTTCCATTGAATATGAGAATCTCGTTGACGACTTTATTAACCAAAACCACCCTTTAATTTTCAAAGAAAGCGCCGCGTTAAGCTCCTCCGGAAATCATTTTGTCGTCGCTAATCAAGTCATTACCAGCGGTCAAGAGTACGGCATACTCGACCCCATCAATGTTGATAGAAACCGCTTTAACCAACCACCTGATCAATTATTGAGCGTTCGCTATCTTGCCCCTTCCTTCACTAACTTAAGTGGCCTTTTAATCCAAACCAATGAAGCCGTGGACCTAACCATCACTGATCCAGATAACCACAGTGCTGATAAAAACCAAAATGCCATTCCTGATTCCCACTACCAGTATTCCTTGCCCATAGCCAATTATAATAATCCGCAATTAGTCAGCGGCCAACCGATTTGGGAATTCGACAAAAAGCACCCCGCTTCCGGCCACTATCAAATCACTCTCTCCGCCGTCAACCCCGGCTGGTACGATTTTTGGCTCTTTGCCTACAACCAAAACGGACAAGACTGGGTTTATAAACAGAAAGTCCTCGTCGGTAACCAACCATCACCCTACCAATTAAATTACGACCAAGAATCTGAAACCGACTTTGCCGACCTAAACAAAATCGTTACCTTCCAGAGTCTCACCAACGATATTACCACCCTAAACCAATTGAATTTATTAGATTTACAAGCAAAAAACATTCTAACTAAAAACTTGGAAACAATTAATAAACTCTACCAAACCAATTTTCTCGCCGGCCAACATCTCCTTAGTGTCTTTATCACTAAGCTCGAAGCTTTCACCCCTAGCCTTATTGACCCCCAAGCCACCCTTTATCTAACCGAAGAAACCCAACTCTTAGAAAATTCGCTGGCTAATGCCAACTAACCCAGCGGCGCCTGACCGTAGATAAATATCTCAGTTCCCGGATTTTCTTCATCAGCGTAAACACTTTTTCCCCCTTTTAAATTCGGTTGCACCCAATAGTACAATTGTTCCGCTTCTTCAGTCTTCATGTTAATGCAACCATGAGACATGGGGTGGCCGAAATTACTGTGCCAGTAAGTACCATGAAGGCCATACCCCCGCCATTTAGGTATGTCCTCATTATAAAAGTACATCACATACGGCACATTCGGTAAATAATAATAGGTTCTTAAGGCTTTCGACCCACCCTCCATCTTCGTTGCCCTAAGTTTCACCCAAATCCTAAATCTTCCTGTCGGTGTCCTCCCCCACTTACCCGAAGAAATTAAAAAACTGTACTTCAACTGGTTATTCTCAAACGCCAACAACCGTTGATTGGTTAAGTCGACTTCGATCCGTTTCTGACTAGTCTCCTCTCCTAAAACGCGGGTTGAGGGTTCGGTAATCATTGGCAGTGAAGGTACGGCCAAAACCCTGCCCTCGTATTCGGCTCTGGCTTCGCCGGTCTCCGACTCCAAAACATTGTTAACATTAATAGTGTGCTGGGGCGAAATCGACAAGATGGGAATCCACCACGACCGGGACATCCAAACAACTACTGCCAACAGGGAAATAATACTTATTCCTAACCACCGCATCCCTAAAGCATATACAGACCAAAAAGGAGAAACAAGAGCCAACTACTCTGTTAGCAAACCAAACCCAATATCTCTACGTTCAGCGTCTCATCCAACTCGAACGGCCTAAGTCACATCAGTAATTTCCTGCCCATGAGAATCATTCTTACGTTGAATATGCTTTGACAGCATCGGAAAGTGCTTGAACCAAATCCTTTTTTGTTGAAGGGACACCAAAGATATCCGAGCTACCGCTACCGTCTAAAAATGTTCTACTCACACCGATGAGAAAATGAGTATGTCCTTGATCCTCATAGACAGATAGTGTCAGTTTAAATAATGAACTAAATCTCGATGTCCCACTCGGTCTATATAGGCTCCACTCTCCCAACGAATTGAGCGGGTTCACGATAGCAGACCACCCCGTTGCCTCCACAAGTTGAAGAAGAGTTTCTGTAACCATATCATCAAGTGGTTCTGCCAGTCGTAAAGCTTTATGTCTGCGGGCCTCTTTTTCAAGCTTTTTACGATTCAATTCTTTAAAGGGATTGTTTTTGGGATAATTTTCATTAGCCATATTTGCTTTCAGGATTATAGCATATAACTACTTCTTCAGTGTTCCACTCCCTTTATCTCTCACAACTTGATATAATAGATCTTAATTCTTACACTTTTTCCATTTTTACTCCACGTTTCGAGTACCTATAGCATCTAAAACTTACCGATCCTTACGACAGTATATTACCTGGTTTTTGAAGCTATATTTAGCGCTTTTGAGACCGTTGGTTATACCTGCCTGCGCAGACATATCGGAGAACTTCGCCAGCAGTGGCTTGAGATAAAGAAGCTATTAAAACGATGACTACCGGATACGCTTCCCACAGAAATTCGTGCTACTTAATCAAACTCACTCATATGATTGCTTAATCCAATCTATAAGCTCTTTATCAATATCTTTGGACTCTTTTACGTCTACAAAATATGCCCACCTTTCCCTCTGAAAATGCTTAACCTTGTTGATTCTGGGGCTTCCGAATTCCTTGCGGGCAACAAATTCAACCATTATCTTGGTTGTTTGAATGTGAATGGCCGCAAACACCAGGGTGTGTATTAAGCCGATGTAAGCTTTCCCGATTTTGTATTCAAAGTCGATTTCCTTTTGGAGTTCCTCAATCAAATTATCAAACAAGGGTCTCATGGCAACCCTCTTGCCACGGAAATGATAGTCAAGGGGATAGGTGGACTTACTGTTAACCTTAATCTTCACGATTTTTAACTTTAATGCCTCGCTTATTAATCTCTTCAAGTATATTTCCATGAAGAGGCCGACAGGCACAATTTTCAGCATGCTCAACATGCCAATTTACTCTTTGGTCTAAAGTTGGATTTTTAGGCATCTTGTTAGCCAAATGCCAGTCAGCGTTAATTTTCATTGATTTGAACTTTAGTACTCCCCGCACTTTTTTACTGTGGTCGCTGAAGGGCTCGAACCTTCGACCTTTGCAATGTGAATGCAACGCTCTACCAGCTGAGCTAAGCGACCATGGTGACATCGCAGCAATTGTATCACGCCATCTGTCCCTTGTCAGAAATCATCTCATCGGGCATAATAAATTCCATGATCCTCAAACTGATTGGCGGATTTTTTTTGGACATTATCGAAACCGTAGTCATTGCCCTGTCGATATTTCTCATCGTCTATCTTTTTATCATGCAACCCCACCAGGTCAACGGCAACTCCATGATGCCTAACTTCAAAGACGGTGAATACTTAATGACCGATAAAATCTCCTACCTTCGCGGCCAACCCAAGCGCGGCGACGTCATTGTCTTTCACTCACCCCCTGAAGCCAACTGCCCCAGCGGCACCAATTGCGATTTCATCAAACGCGTCATCGGCTTACCGGGAGAAACCGTGGAAATTCGCGACAGTAGCATCTATATCGATGGTCAAAAACTCGATGAGCCCTATTTACCGGCCGATACTGTGACCATCTCCGGCCAATTCACCTCCACCGGCTTGCTGACCATACCCCAAAACCAATATTTTGTCATGGGCGATAACCGAAGTCACTCCAGCGATTCCCGAGCCTGGGGCTTTATCACCAAAGAGGAAATCGTCGGCAAAGCCTTCTTCCGCTATTTTCCCTTCTCCCGCCTCGGCCTTCTCTCCACCGTTCCCTCTAATCCTTAACCTTAATTGCTATCAGCTGACAACCGCCGGCGAATCTTTGCCAACGCCGGCTCAATTTTGTCCGGCGAACCCTTAAGGGTAATGAATATCCGCGTCTCGACGCGCGACTGCTTTAATACCACTCCAGCACCATCACCTAAAAAGTTTTTTATATCCTCCTGCATCTTATCCAATTCCTCAGTCAGAATAAGATTCGGCTGAAACGAAATAGTTTTTGACTTCTGTCCAGCTTGATGTTTCATCCGTCGAGCTAAATCCTCGGCTCGCCGCACCGACCCCGACTCTTTAAGAATCATTTTATAAGCCTCTATCATCAGTCGGGTATCATCGATCGCCGCCAACGCCCGAGCATGCCCCTCGCTAATAACGCCGCTTAGCAATCCATCCTTGAGCGCATCCGGAAGTTTGAGTAAACGTAGGGTATTACTCACATAAGCTGGTGATTTACCGATTCGTTCGGATATTTCGTTATTGGAAAGATTAAACTCGACCAATAGTCTCTCAAACGCTTTAGCCCTATCAATCGGGTTAAGGTCAACCCGCTGCACGTTTTCGACCAAAGCCATCTCCAACATGCCCCTCGGCGTCGTCTCCTTGATGACTGCCGGTACGTTGGTAAGTCCAGCCAATTTTGCTGCCCGCCACCGCCGCTCCCCGGCTATAATCTGAAAACCTGCCGGCGTATGAGCCACCACTAACGGCTCGATAATGCCGTGCCTCTTAATCGACTCCACCAACTCATCCAAACTTCCGGAAACAATCGACCCTCTCGGCTGCAAAGGGTTTGCCTGAAGTTGATCAATCGTTATCTGCTGAACCACCTGATTATCCGCCATAACAAGATATAAATAGTCACTTCCTTAGCGTTACATCCAACGCAGCTGTTTCTAACAAGATATAAATAGTTACTTCCTTAAGGTTACAAACTAACACATCCGCCAGCTGGCCGACCGTGGCAATCTATATTAGACAACACTCACTCTCTGTTTACCAAAACGAAAGTAGAACCGAACCAGGCCTTCTTTGAGCGAAAATAAGGTATGATCTCTTCCCATTCCCACTCCTTTACCGGCATGAAAAGTACTGCCTCGCTGTCGAATTAAAATCATCCCCGTCCGCACCTTCTCCCCACCGTATACTTTTACCCCTAACCGCTTACCGGACCGATTAGTCCCTTGTCTAGTTTTACCTGCTTGTTTAGTTTTTGCCATAGAATCAATCCTTTAGAACATCTTCATTCTCAAGGCAGTATAGCCAATGTTTTCACGACTGTCAATTAAATCCCAATCGTTTTTGAAGCTTTTCTACTCAGTCTGGGTTTAGGTGCTGTCGCTTCCTTAGCAGCGGTTTTAATCGCCACTACCTTTAACTTTGTCATTGCCGGACGCTGACCTTTCACCCGTCTGTATCTCGACTTGGCTTTATACGTTGCTATCCGAATTTTTTCTCCACTACCATGCTCCACTACTGTTACTGTTACCGCTTGATTAACTGTCGGTGTCCCAATCATCCGTTTCTCACCATCAACTGACAATAACACCCGCTTAAGTGAAAAGGTTGCACCCACCTCCTCCTTCAACCTATCTACCATCAACTCATCTCCTATAGAAACAAGATATTGTTTGCCTGCTATTGTCACGACTACGTATTTCATTAAATTTCCCTAAAAGTTTATATAGGCTTGATTGTATCAACCAGCGGCTTATTTTGCAACGGAAACGTTAAACTACCCTACTTACTTAATTTCTAACTTCGCCTCAACTGGCAATTCTTCCCTAGCCACACTTGCTACCAGTCCTAATGCTAAAAAAGTTGCCACCAACGAACTCCCTCCCGCCGACATTAAAGGCAAAGTAATTCCCGTCACCGGTAGTAAACCTATATTCATCCCAATGTTGATAGTAACTTGAGTTAAAAGGTAACTAAAAACACCCAGCGCCAAACTTCGACCGGCAAAAGTGCGACTCCGACTGGCTATCTGACTGATTACCCACAACAACCACCCGATCGTTACTACCACCAACACGCACCCGATAAATCCAAACTCTTCGGCAATGGTAGCAAAAATGAAATCTGTCTGCCTTTCAGGCAGAAACCGTAGCTGCGATTGCGTCCCATGACCCAAACCTCTACCAAAAACCATCCCCGACCCTACGGCAATTACCGATTGGATCGCATTATAACCTCCGCCTAAAGGATCAGCCGCCGGCTGGAAAAAATTAACCACTCTCTCCCGTTGATAAGACTGTAATCCCTGCCACATAAAAGGCAGTGATAAACTTATCATTAGGGCACCAATCAGGTAGGCTCTCACCGGAAAACTGGAGGCTACTACCAGTGCCAAACCGATTGCTAAGATAACGACACTACTCCCTAAATCAGGCTGCAAAAATACCAACGCCACTGGAATCAACAAACTAATTAAATATCCCCCAAATAACCAAATTGTCCGCCGTTTATAACGCGACAACAAACCCACTCCGTAGAGAATAATCAGTGCCTTAGTAAACTCAGAAGTTTGAAACGGTAACCCTAAAAAATTGAGCCAGCGGGTGGCACCGCGGCTAGCTTCGCCAAAAATTGAAGTCCCAACTAAAAGCAGTATTATCAGGCAGTACCATAACCAAGGGTAATTAATTATAATCCGGTAATCAACTCTCCCAAAAATTAAAAATATCCCTAGTCCTACCACGGTAAATATGACTTGATCCCAAAACACTTGAGTATCAAGACCGTAAAGCACCAACAGGCTCAAACCCACCAAAACCACACTCGGCAACAATAACCACCCTATCCTCGCTTGATTCACAACGCTATTGTAACAAACCTGAAAGTCGTTTAATTTGAAGCTTTACTCCCTTATCAAGTTTCACTGCCAATACCCGCCGCTTAATCTCTTCTGTCCAGTTCCTGGGCCAATCTGACAACTCCACTACTACCTTTTCAGCTAGTCCCACCCCGGCTTTTTTTCGTGCCTCTTGAATTTGCCGAATCAGTTCTCGCGCTTTGCCTTCAGCGGCTAGCTCATCAGTAATAATCGTATCCAACTCAACCGTCAACTCCTTCCTTTCACTGATAAAAGTCAACCTTTTAACGTTTGTCTCTTCAAGGATTAACTGCCAAAGGCTAGGCGTCCCAAAACGAGGCCCCGACACCTTTACTTCGGCTAACGGTTGACGAAGTTTGATACCGGCTACCTTTCGCGTCGCATGTATCCTTTCTACCACCTCCCTTACCTTCACCATGCTAGCTTCCAATTCCGGTTGCTTAAAAGCTGCATCAAATTTCGGCCAAGCGGACAGATGCACCGATGCTTCTCCGGTCAAATTGGTGTAGATTAAGTCCGTCATAAACGGCATCACTGGAGCCAGAAACCTTGCCAAAGTAGTTAACACCTTATACATGGTGGCGTAAACGTCGGTTTTGTCCCCCTCGTCAATAACAGCCGGACCGATACGATCTCGCGACCGCCGGATATACCATACAGAAAAATCTTGAACAAAAGTCTCAAACTCATTCGTAACATGGAATACATCGAACCCATCTAAATGCTTTTCTACCGTTTCCCCAAGGCCTGCCAACCTTGATAAAATCCACTTGTCTAATATCTTTGTCGAAGATTTTTCCCGAATCTTCCAATTCTCGACAGCGGCGTTATTGGCAAAAAAGCGATACGAATTCCATAAAATCAGATGAAACCGCCGTTTTACTTCTGTGGCCGTGGTATAGCCAAACAGCAGGTTATTAGGTGGGTTTTGCCGACAGTAAAGCCAACGCATCACATCCGCCCCAATCGTGCCCGCCCCCTCATTAAACTCAATCATATTTCCCCAACTTTTATGCATCGGCCGTCCGTCCTCGCCTAAAAGACTGGCAAACCCCAACACCGTCTTGAATGGACGTGAATCCTCCAGTACCGTCGCCATGGCAATCAGGGCATAAAACCAATTCTTAAATTGCCCTGGAAAAGATTCAGTTATAAAATCAGCCGGAAACCACCCTTGCCAAGCCTTTCTGTCACTCCCATACAAGGGTTCACCTTGATTGTTATTTTTAATAGTAGAAAAAGGTACAATCCCGGCATCTAGCCACGGGTTCCCGACCGGCTCGATCCGCGCCACAATTGCTCCACAGTTACTACATTTGATTTTAACCGCGTCAATCTGCGGTTTATGGGGACTCTTACCATCAAACTCTGACCAACCAGCTATGACTCTCTCTTTAAGTTCTTCTTTACCTCCCATCACCTCGAAATTACCACAGGCATGACACTCCCAAATCGGCAAGGCCAAACCCCAGTAGCGATTTTTCTTGCTGATCAGCCAGTCATGCATATTGGCCAACCAATCTAATTCCCGTTCTAGACCAAACTCTGGCAACCATTTAATCGTTTTAGCCACCGCTATCATCCGCTCCCTTAATGTTTTTCCTTTAACTTTTAACTTTTTATTACCCTGAGTATTACCGAAGGGACCTTTGACTTTTGACTTCGATGGCTTATCCATCGCTATATACCATTCGTCCGTCACCTTCCACACCAGTTCCGTCTTACACCGCCAACAAGCCGGATAGCGATGGCGATAATCTTCGATCAAAAACACCCAATCTTCGCCAGCCTTTTTGTCTTGCTCGACTAAGTAATTAAGAATCAACTCGGGATGATCTTTGGCATTTTGGCCGGTCAAAAAACCTAAACCAGAAAGATAGGTAGCATCGTCAGCGATCACCGGAATCATGGGTAGGCCATATTTCTTTCCGAGTTTAAAATCTTCGCTGCCGGCACTAACCGCTGTATGGACTAAACCGGTGCCTTCTTGTGTTGTTATCGGTAAGATCAAAGGATCAGTAGCAATTACGGCATGAAAAGTCTTAGGATTCTCCTTTGCCACCGCCGCTACTGCCGGCAAATCATCAAAAGGCCCTTTATAGCGTAAGCCCACTAACTCTTTCCCTTTTATAACCTTACGGACTGCCTGCTTGGCTCCTCCAAAAATACGATCTATTGCTTCCTTAGCCACCCAAAAACCATCACCGCTCGTTCCTTCAACCAAGGCATATTCAAGTTTGGGATCGATAGCTACGCTAATATTGGCAGGAATTGTCCACGGCGTCGTCGTCCACACCAGCAAAAACTCCCGCTGCCGTCCCTCAATCGGTAATTTCCAATATATGGCCTTATGTGTCACTTCCTTATAATCTTCAGTCAGCATTTCATGTTGAGAAATCGCCGTTTGACACCGGGGACACCAGGGCACCGAATCGTTACCTTTATAAAGCCAACCGTTTTCATAACACACCTTCAGAAAATGCCAAATCATGTAATTATTTTCATCGGCCAACGTCAGGTAGGAATTTTCCCAATCCATAAAATAGCCTAAGCGCTTACTCTGCTCTGTCTGTATTTGGGAATACTTGGCTACTCGCTCTCTACACTTGTCGTTAAACTTGGCCACCCCGTACTTCTCAATGTCTTTCTTACTCTTAAATCCTAGCTCCTTTTCTACCTCCACCTCCACCCACAAACCTTGGGCATCAAAACCGTTTTGGTAACGCTGCCGGTAACCCTTCATGGTGTAATATTTTTGCCACAAGTCTTTATACGTTCTGCCCCAACCATGATGCACTCCCATGGGGTTATTGGCCGTTATCGGCCCGTCCAGAAAGGAAAACCGCTTTTTAGCCTTGACGTTTTTCTTGAGGTACTTCTCGACAACACCCGAGCGATACCAATGTTTGAGTAACTTCTCCTCTTCCTTGGCAAAATCAGTGATGAGCGGCACCGGTTTAATTCGATGACCTTTTTTCATACTCGTATTTTACTATGAAGAAAGATAAATGTGTGAAGACTATTCTACCTTCAAACCCAACCCCTCAATAGCCAATACACCCTCGTCAAAACGCTATATCTATCTTCCCTGCCTCAAAAACGCCGGAATATCAAACTCATCATCAAATTGACCCTGGCCTTTACCGCCATCACCGTCGCCCTGGTCATCGTCGGCCGCCTGCTGTTGGTCGCTGGCCGCCTGCTGTTGGGAAGTATCGTCGGCCTGGGCAGCGACAGCTGGTTGCGGTTGGGTTCCCCAAGGAATAGCCGGTCGCCGCGCGCTAAATTCAGACAGTTTCAACCGCTCCTCGTCAAAACCGGTTCCAATCACACTAATTTTAATCTGATCAGTCATTTTCTCGTCAATCGTTGCTCCAAAAATAATGTTGGCATCCGGATCTGCCGCCTGCGAAATGATGGTGGCCGCTTCATTCACCTCATTCATGGTCATATCCGGTCCACCAATGATGTTAAATAGAATCCCTTTCGCCCCCTCAATCGAAATTTCAAGAAGCGGAGACGAAATTGCCATTCTTGCTGCCGTTTGCGCCCGATTCTCTCCCACGCCTTGACCAATACCCATCAAGGCCGATCCCGCATCCGTCATAATCGTTCGCACATCAGCAAAGTCAACATTAATGAGTCCCGGCGTAGTAATTAAGTCAGAAATTCCCTGCACCCCTTGTCCCAACACCGAATCCACCACTTTAAACGCCTCCAGTAAAGTCATCTTCTTGTCAATGACGTCCAACAACCGCTGATTAGGAATCACAATCAGGGTATCTACCTTCTCCTTCAAGAATTCAATCGATTCTTCGGCTATTACCTGACGTCTCGTGCCTTCAAAGACAAAAGGCTTAGTCACTACTGCCACTGTTAACGCCCCACTTTCCTTAGCTAGTTCCGCGATAATTGGCCCCGCTCCCGAGCCAGTCCCCCCTCCCATACCGGCCGTAATAAAAACCATATCGGTATCAAACAGGAGATCTTTAATTGACTCTCTTGATTCTTCCGCCGCTTGCTTACCAATCTCCGGATCTGCCCCCGACCCCAAACCTTTAGTCAAATTCTGACCAATTTGTATTTTGGTCGGTGCCTGATTGGTCAGTAACGCCTGCACGTCGGTGTTAATCGCCACAAACTCCACTCCTTTTATTTGCTGGGAAGTTACCATGGTATTAATCGCATTACCACCGCCGCCCCCAATACCAAACACTTTAATCTTGGCAAACGTATTTAAGTCAGGCTTGACTAAAGCCATATCACTACCTCATCTTAAATTGTCGCACCTTCCGGTCCGACCTGGGCAGACTTGCCCTCCGTAGTCCCTCCGCAGCCCGCCAGCCGGCGGACGAAGGGGGGACGAAGGAGGTTCATTATCAGAAGTTAATTTTTCCCCTCTCAAAAACGTGCCACCATCATAGCCTATTCTTCGTTTCTTGTCCAATCATTTTTAAGGAAGCAGTGATTTTAACAAGGCAACCATTCTCCCCACCGCTCCTTTAATAGGAATTTTACCGACCCACTTACCAATCCCGCCACTAAGATTAACCCTCTCTCTCGATGTCGGCGCGTGCGCCGCCCCATATAAAACCAGGCCTGTCACCGTGGCATATGGTGAAAGCTGAATTTCTTCAGCCAAACCTCCCAACCCCTGAGGATGACCCACTCTGGCTGGCAAAGATAAAGTCCGTCGACACGCTTCCACCGCCCCGACAGTAGCCGCTCCCCCACCCGTGATTACCACTCCCGCCGGCGTCAGACCCGCTAACCCCGCTTGTTTAATCTCGGTTCCTACCAGAGAAAAAATCTCATTCAAGCGTGGCCTGATAATGCCGTCAACCAAGGTTTTACGCGAAGCTGCTTGAATCTCCTCTTTCAAACCCAATTTTGTTAAATCAACCTTATCATCCTCTCTCTTTTTCTTGATGGCATCTTTATTGGATCCGGCCTCGGGTACCACCAATTTGGTAGGCTTAGATAGCTCTAGCTTGATTTTTTCTGCGCTGTCCAAACTAATCCTCATCCCGATGGCTAAATCATTGGTAATGTTCCGCGCCCCCACTGGCAAAACTCCAGAATAGGCCAATGACCCCTCGATATATAAAGATAAACAAGTCGTTCCCGCACCAATGTCCACTAAAACCACTCCTAATTCTTTCTCCGTTTCCGATAGCACTGCCATGGCTGACGCTAAACCAGAAAACACTAATCCACCCACCTTAACTCCCACCTCTTCCACACATTTGACAATGTTACGAACTGCTGTCGTCGCCGCAGTTATCACGTGTACCTCCGCTTCCAACCTCACTCCAGTCATCCCCAAAGGATCTTTAATCCCCCCTTGCGAATCAACCATATAATCCCTGGGAATTACATGGATAATCTCCTCGGCTGACGGTAAAGACAAAGCTCGCGCCGCTTCAATAACTCGCTCAATATCAGCCTGTTCAATTTCTCCCTGTGGTTCAGCCACTGCCACTACCCCCTTTGAATTTTGTGATTTGACGTGAGGACCAGATATTGATACAAAAGCTTCGTTGAGAGTATATCCTGCCATTCGCTCAGCCGCCTCAACACTTTCGGTAATGGCGGCAATTGTATCTTCTAAGTCAACGATTTGACTCTTCCGAATACCATTAGAAGGTTGAGAAGCCACTCCTATAACATGAAGTTTACCTGTCTCTTCCGCCTGCCCGGCGATGACGGTACAAATTTTATCAGTTCCTATGTCTATTCCGGCAACAACTCGACCCCGCGGCATAACCATCCACCTCGTCTAGTAGTTAGTAATCGCAATTTCTTACCGATCTTTTGACCTGTTTCTTCCCTGTTTATCTTAACACAGGATGTTCAAATCTAAGATCGATTTCCCTGTACTTGTCAATTGTAGCCTTGGTTAAAATCAGTTGTAAAGAGGTAACTTGCCTGGAAAGATCACTTCCCGCCGAAAATATCGCTATTTTCCCCCCGGGAAGTCTCAACCGTATCTCACCGTTTACTACTACCTCCAAATGCTCAAAAGTCATCAACCGCTCGTTAAGCTCTTGTATCAATACCAACGCCGCCAAATGGGTTGGCTCTTTAATAGTGTTTCCTATGACAACTTCATCCAAGACTGGTACCGTTATTATCGGTAACTGACTGGTTGAGGACTTTTCCATACCCACCACCTTACCTGTCTCATCGACTACCAACCCCTGTTCGTTTCCACTAGTTACCAACATCGCCGCTGCCTGGCTATAGTTAATGTTGACTACTAGGGTTTGAGGTAATTGAGGCTCAACTGCCACTTTGGTAAACCTGGGGTTTACCGATAGTAGCCTCTCCTCTAAAGCTTCTGGTTTTAAAAGGAAAGTGTGGTGTCCCAAATACTGTTTGGCTTCTGCCCAAACCACCTCCGAACACTCGCTTTTACCAGCCTCTTTGCATTCTATAGTTTGTATCCTTAGCCAGGGCGACCACCATAAATAGCCTACCAGAAAAATCGTCGTCATTACCAAAAACCGCCTAAACACGTTTCCCACTCCGATAATGTAATAACGCTTCCGCCTTCGACTGGAAAGCCCGTATCTACTCCCTGTCGCATCAAGCCTTCTTTTTCGCATACTTAAGAACTAAATCATATAACTCTGCTGCTGCCTGGGGATTAATATTCTTTTTTAGCTTCCGAGCCGCCAGACCATAAGACCGATAATTTCTCCCTATGTTAGTAATTTCTTCCAATAACACCTCTTTGCTCAATCGCTTCTGTTCCAATACTCTACCAGCTCCTCCCCTAACCGCACTTTGAGCATTGATAAGTTGCTCATTCCGATAAGCATGCGGTAAAGGAATAAATAAGGTTGGCACTCCGACCGCCATTACTTCGCTGACTGTATTTGCCCCTGCCCGAGCAATGATAAGGTGGCTTCGTCGAAATAACCATGCCATTTCGGCAGAGCTAAACCAACTTCTCACCAGATACTTTTCTCTTCGCTCGGACGGTAACAGTAACCGTTTATGGCTAAGAAAATCAAAAAAATCACTTCCGACTCCGCCGCACTGATGCACAATCTGATACCGCTTTGTCAACTCTGACAAAGACTCCGCTACCACTCTGTTAATGGTTTGCGAACCCTGATTTCCTCCCGTAATCGTCAACACCCTCTCCGAAGTCATTCCTTCAAACCAACTCGGCCTCTGGCCTTCGCTCTCTTCAAAAAACTCGCGTCGCACCAAATTACCGATCACCACTGTTTTTTCTTTAGGAAAATATCTACTCGACTCTGGCCAGGAAAGCGCTGCCTTTTTCGCCCAACGGGATATCACCTCGTTAGCAAGTCCCGCTCCCCGCGTTTGCTCATGAGTAATAATTGGAATTTTAAGCATCCTGGCCGCAATAGCCACCGGTACCGCTAGATAGCCTCCAAAAGTCACCACCACGTCTGGCTTAAAACTGGCTAAATGCACCAAGGCTTGAGTTACTCCCACCGCCAGCTTTGGCGCTAAAAAAAGCGATCTAGCCCGCATCAACCTATTCAACTTAGCACTGGTAATAGTTACAAAACTTGCCCCGAGAGTCTCCGCCTCAGACTTTTCATGGCTTTCAATCCTGTTAGCTTCGCTCGAAAACCGCCGCCCGAAAAATAGGATTGAATCCTTATGCAAACGACATTCCTGTAAGAACGCCAAGGCTGGCGTTAAATGACCTCCGGTTACCACCAATCTCATACTCTCCCCACTCGACTTTCCTAAGAAAGTTAATTGTACAAGCCGTCGCTTCTGTCTCTAGTCGATTAGCTGTAGTCTATTTTTGATCTCGACTGGCTCTAAACACTATTCCCACTGCCGAAAGCGAAGTGATTAAGGCCGAACCTCCGTAAGATATAAACGGCAAGGGTATCCCCGTCAACGGCAGTAGCGCCACCATCGCTGCCAAGTTAACGAATGATTGCACCGCCAACCACACCGTAATTCCGCCTACCAACAATCGGCTAAAACCAGCCTGTAATCGACTGGCGATCATAAGCCCCCGTTGGATAAAAATAAAGTAGGCTCCCATTATCGTTATCGATCCGACAAAACCTGTCTCTTCAGCAATAACCGCAAAAATGGAATCGGTCGTCGCTTCCGGTAGATACTGGAATTTTTGTCTTGACCGCCCAATGCCCTGACCGGTTAATCCTCCCGAACCCAAGGCTATTAGCACCTGTCGAATGTGGTATGAAGCTCCCAACGGATCGCTACTCGGATCAAGATAGGTCTTCAACCGATTGAACCGATAGGGAGAAATCACTATAAATCCTCCCGCCAGCAGTAAACCTACCACTAAAATCACCAAAAGATATTTCTTAGCTCCCCCCGCCAACCAATACATGCTTAAGGCAATAAGAGCCAAAATCACTCCCGTTCCCATATCCGGTTCTAGAAGCACCAAACCAAAAATCAAACCGGTTATTGTCAAGAAAGGCAGCAGCCGCTGATGTCTGGCTAACCACGATGCCAAATAGAGAGTCAGTGTTAATTTGGCTAGCTCCGACGGTTGCAACCGCACCGAAACTACATTCAACCAGCGCCTGGCTCCCTGGACTTCTATCCCAACCCCAGGCAATAACACCACCACCAATAAAACTCCGGTGACAATAAACAGGGGCAGAGCCAACCGCTGCCACCAGTGAGACGGCACCAACACCGCTCCCATTAAAGCCATTAGCCCCAAGCCTGCCCAGATTGCTTGAGATTTAACAAAGTAAAATTTATCTCCGTACAGCTGGTACGCCTCCACCACCGAAGCGTCAAATACCATTAACAGACCAAACAAAGTTAAAAACAAAGCCAATCCTAAAAATAAGTAGTCTGGTTTCTTTTTACCAACGCTTGATACCTTACTAGTTTTAAGAAATGTTTTACGCAAGCGTTTTGGCATAATATTTAAATTGATTACCCCTATCTTCGTAGCTCTTAAAAATACCAAAACTTGGCGCCGCCGGTGACAGTAAGCATATCTTGCCGGAAAAAGTATTTTGGTAGACCAACTGAACCGCTTCGCGCATCGAATCAGTCACCACCGTCTTAATCGACAAGTCTCTTTTTTTTATCAGCCGCGCAATCCTCTTACCACTTTCGGGAAAACAAACAACAAATCGCACTCCTCTCTCCCCGAGTTGACTCACCAAAGTCGAGTAGGACAGATGTCGCTCCCAGCCCCCCAACATCACCGTTGACACTTTACTACCCAAAGCCCCTAAAGCAGCGATAGTCGCCTGGGGAGTAGTCGCTAACGAATCGTTATAAAAAGTAATCCCTCGATACCTGCCGACAAATTCCAACCGATGAGGTAACGGTCTAAATGCTCGGATCGCTTCACGCTGATTTTCAGGCGATACCCCTAACACGCTTGTCGCGGCAATACTGGCTAATACATTCTCCAAATTGAATATTCCTTTCAAGGGGATATCGGATTTAGAAATGACTCGTTCTCGCTCGGGGAAACAACGATGTAGCCATCCCTGCTTTAGAAAAGCTCCCGGACAATGAGGAGACTCCAGTGAATACTGTACGTTTGTTCCCGCCGACTGTCGAGCCAGCCGAAGAGTTCGTCGGTGAACGGGATTAAAAACAATATAATCCTCCGCTTTTTGATATCGACAAATGCTGCCTTTAGCATCATAGTATTGTTGCTCATTCTGATAGTAATCCAAATGTTCCGGCACCATTTCCAATAGCACCGCTATGTGAGGACTCTGGGTCAAATCCCCAAGCTGATGACTGGACAACTCGTACACCGCTATCGTTGTTTTTTTAGCTGAATCAAACACCTCTAAGGCAGGTTTACCAATATTTCCTATCAAGATAACTTCTGGAAACACCTTCCGTAAAATATCATAAGTTAACTTAGTAGTTGTACTTTTACCCTTCGTTCCAGTGATACCTATGATGGTACCGGGAAAAAACTTAAAAAATAACTTTGTCTGCGAGAGTATCGTTATGCCTCGCTTTTTTGCTTCAAGTAGTTCGGGCAGAAAAAAAGGCACACCCGGAGACCGAAACACCACGTCGGTAGTTCGTAATACCCTTAAATAGTCTTTTCCAAAAAAGGTTTCTCTTGCTGATGCAATTATTTGTTGAACCTCTCTGTCGAAATGACCCGGTTCTTGTCTGTCTGCAAGAATAATCTCAGATTCGGGAAATTTCCTAGTTAGAAACCTGAAACTGGAAATTCCTTCTCTACCCAACCCCAAGATGACGATTCTCTTTTTAGCTAATAATTCTTTCATGCCAAACTTCCCGTAACACTGACTCAAACTCTTCTGGCAAAAAGTTTTTTGTGTCCCAAGAGCGCAATAACCGTCGGCTCCTCTCTATCCAATCTTTCTCTTTCACGATTATCTCCTTCTGCCCCAGCTGCAATAACTTAGGTAGCGACAAGTTCTCTTGTAAATACTTCTCTATAGTTAAGTAAAGAGCAATTTTAGTCTCCTCTATCGTGCCCACACACTCAAAGGGTTTATTTTTGTCTTTGCCAACCATCTGCAGCAATAAAGAAAACAGTTCTCCGGAATCTAACATATTAGTTCCAAAAATTGTTTCAACCGCCTTCTTGGATAAAAACGCTGATAAGGTTAAGTAGACAAATAAACATTTGGAACACCTACCACACCACCTATTATCCTTCTGTCCGACATTACAACTCCGAAACACTTGATGGTACTGGCTAAATTGACTGAAAAGTTTACCTATTTGAAGCTCATATAGTGGTCGAAGCAGACTAAAGTAGCTGCTATTGGATAAGTACTGTCCAACATATTCCCGAAATTTCCGTTCAAATTCACCACTTTTTGAATACTGATGATTAATACTTTTCCCCAAAAAAGTTGTCGTCACCTCATTAGCACTCCGTTCGTTTGAAACCACCACCTGTTTACATCCATAACCGAAACTTACCAACGTAGCTAAAAAAGCCAAATAACCGGAGAAAGGCGTGTGTCCATTAAGATAACCTCGCTTATTAAGGTTAAGAAGCGTTGGGTCAATTACCCGCTTAATTCTCAAAAAACTATCAACCCCACTCAATTTCAACGTCTTCTGGGCAGCCTGACTCGGATTGAGAAACAATCCCGTGATTGAAAAATGACGTTTGAGAAGTTCCAGCGTCACTGCCGAATCTTTTCCCCCACCGACCAAAACCAAAACTTTGTCGTTCAACTCTTTTCTTACCGGTTTATAAGCTGTGTCACTTTCCACTTTAAACTGAACAAAATCTTTTGCTCTAAAATCAATTCCATTCGAATAGAAAAACTCACCCATACCTTGAAGAAGAAAAGTCTTCCACCACCCAATTTGATCGGGAGAAAGATACCCAGCTCTGATTCGAATTAGAGGTGAACAAGCACTTTTCCAGTAACTAAAAAGTTCAACTAGCCCTAAGTTAAAAACGAAAACAGACAGGTCATCCTCTGTCGCATTTTCTGGCCAAGGAATATTCACTCTAGGAAAAAATAAAATATCTGGAGCCATTCGAAACCGAAATTGAATCTTGAGTTGATCCTTTTCTCGATCTACTGAAAACGAATCGTAAATAAACTCCGGATGCTTTAGCCGCAATTGAGAAAATGTCATAAAACTCAAAGACTCTAATTATCAGTTCAAATCTTCTCAGCAATTTTCAATTTTGAACTTTTAATTCTAAATTATAGAAGCGCCAACCACATCCCAAAAATAGCTAGCATAATGGTCGCCAGCCACGCTCTCATCACAATTTTTGGCTCTTCCCATCCGTACAATTGTAGCCATAAATGTATCGGCGCCACTGGAAATAGCTTCTTACCCCGCCAGCGTTTTGACGCCAGTTGCAAAAAACTACTCAATATTTCAGCCACAAAAATGCCTCCCACTACCAGTAAGGCCATCACTTTACCCAAAAGAATTCCCACTACAGCCAGCGTCGCCCCAAATGACAGCGCTCCCACATCTCCCAAAAAAATCCGGGCTGGGTAAACATTAAAGTACAAGAAAGAAATAATCGCTCCCAACCACAACGCCAAAAACACCGACAACACCGTATCCAAGATGGATGCCGACAAAAACCAAAAGGCAAACAAGGCAATCATCAGCAGCCCGGTCGCCAAGCCGTCCAAACCGTCAGTTACGTTTACCGCATTAGCAAAAGCCACAATCACGAAAGCGGCAAAGGGAACAAACCAACCGTGTAAGTTGATTACTCCAAAAAAGGGAATATTGACAATATTAATCCCTAAATTTATATGCATGAGCGCCGCCACTGTCAAAGCCAAAACCAGCTGGATAATAAACTTGTGACGTAACCTCAAACCAAAGTAGTGATGACGGCTAACGCCGAAAAATTTCCGGATGTCATCATAAAGTCCCAAAAGTCCAAAAGCTATGAACGAAAAAAAGACAATATTGATCTCTTCCTTTAGAGTATAAGCTGAAGTCACATTAACCCCGAGATACTTAAGCAGGGGAAATAACAACGCGTAAAGGATAGAAACAACCCCAATTATTAATAAACCCCCACCCACCGGAGTCCCGGCTTTTTGTCGGTGAAACCGGTCAAAAATGTGAGTCCGCCTGCCAAAGGCGTCTCTTGTTCTCTGATCAAGTCGCTGAAATTTCAACCGATACAGCAAGTTAATAAAAGGCACCACTAAAACACTGGTAACACTAAAAGCAAATATTACTAAACCCAAAAGGAGCACCATATATCAATTCCCAGTCAAAAATTCAAATATGTAGGGTACAAAAATAACTATGCCTACGACTACTGCCCCCAAACTTGCCGTCAACACCATCCCCGCCGCCACGTCTTTGGCAATTTTGGCTTCCTGTCGGTATTCTTTAGAAATTAAATCAGTCATCGCCTCCAGCGCCGTATTAATCATTTCCGCTACTAGAACTATTACCATAGTAAGCGTTAATACCACCCAGTCCGTCGCCGAAACCTTGAGAAACCAACCCAAAATCACTACCAGAAAAACGACGGCAAGATGAATTATAAAATTCGGCTGACTGGAAAAAGCATATCGTATGCCGTTAATCGCGAAACCAAAACCCACTCGATGCCCCATGGCCTTATTGTACCATTCTTACCACCAAGATATACCTCAAAATAACTTATTCGAGCCTGGTAGAATACTCTTGACATCAGTCAAGAGATGAATACCAGGCAGAACAAACTCGTCCCCGACATATTGTCGGGGAATACCATGAGCGTCAGCCCGTGATAGTTTATTTTCTTCTGGCTTCTCGATCAATAGTTTTGTCAACGGCTTGTTTTCCGTCTAATTTCCGCTCCCATTGACCGTAATCGACCATCAAGATCCTCATAGCCTCGATCAATCTGCTCGATAGCCATCAACCGACTTGTACCTTTTGCCACTAAACCTGCCAACACCAAGGTCGCCCCTGCGCGTAAATCATGCACCTTGAATTCTCCTCCGACCAGATCAGTCGGACCAGAAATTTTAATCGCATGAGATGCCTCCGCTTCACCAGGCTGAAAATCAAAATTGTAGAATCTTTTTTCGTCTCCTACCGCTGGTTGATAAGTCTTAATTTTAGCTCCCATCCGTACTAAATCACTCACGTAGTGAAATCTATAGCTATGTACCGCTTCGTGAATCACACTCGTCCCCGTCGCTTGCGTTAACATTACCGCCCACAAAGGTTGCCAATCACTCATAAATCCGGGATGAGGCCTAGTTATAACATCAGTCGCTTTCAGTTTCCCCCGATAATAAAAACGAACACCATAATTACCCACCTCATAACCTCCTCCGGCCTCTTCTAACTTCTCCAAAAAAGTCTCTATATCGTCCTTGCGGGCATTTTCTACAATAATATCCCCTTTGGTTGCTATCGCCGCACAAGCATACGAAACTGCCTCATTTCTATCAGGCATAATTTGATGAATCGCTGGAGTCAACCGCTTTACCCCGAAAACCTCAATCACTCGTCCTTCTCGACGCCTAATCTTTGCTCCCATCTTATTCAAATAATCCATTAAATCATCAACTTCTGGTTCTAGAGCCGCATTTTCTAAAACTGTCTTTCCCCGAGCCAGCACCGCTGCCAAAATCAGAGTCTCGGTACCAGTGTGAGTATTTTTAGGAAAACGATAACTAATTCCCTTTAAAACTTTGGCTTCGGCCACCATCATCCCTTTTTGTTGAGTAATTACTGCCCCCATCTGTTCTAAACCCGTTAAATGCCAGTTAAGCGGCCGACTGCCAATCTTATCCCCCCCTGGTAACGGCACTTCCGCTCGTCCAAATCTAGCTAGTAGCACCGGCAGAAACATTGCCGAAGCCCGGGAAATCGATCCATACTTCGAAGATACTTTCTGGCTAATAAATTTTTTGGTATCAATAAAAAATGTTCGCTCTCCGGCCGACCTGACCGACCCCCCGAGGTCTGTTATGATAGCCTTGGTTACTTCAACATCACTGATGTGCGGCAGGTTTAGCAAACGAGACTCTCCCTGACATAATAGAGAAGCAATCATCAATTTAAAACTGGAGTTCTTAGCGCCCCCCAGCCGAATCGAACCGTATAATGGCTTGCCGCCGGTAATAATAAATTCCATCATAAAAACTTGTCAATCTCCCTACTCTTCACCGATAATAAACACTTCCCGTTCTAAAGTCACCCCAAATTTTTTACGTACCTCATTAATCACATAATTAGATAGGTCAATAACATCCTGGGCAAATGCTCCCCCCAAGTTAACAATAAAATTCGCATGCTTGCTGCTTATTTCTGCTTTTCCTATTTTTTTTCCTTTAAGTCCGGCCTTATCTATCAGAAATCCTGCCGCGGTTGCTTCATTAGGTGTGTGAAACTGTAAGGCTTTAGCCCTGCCAATATTTTTAAACATACAGCCGGAACTAGACATCTCCAATGGTTGCGTTTCCCGTCTTCTCTTCAAAGCCTGCTCCGCCGCCGCCCACAGTTCAATTTTCTCTCCCGGCTTCAGCTGAAAACTGGCCCAAATTATCAC
>MHDE01000020.1:32586-32750 GCA_001803465.1 Microgenomates group bacterium RIFCSPHIGHO2_01_FULL_45_11
GCACGCGCGAATAGTCATAGTCAAAGTTCATCTCTACCTGAAGGTACGTTTTTTCTTCTCCATTTACCCCAATCACCATTACCTGGTAAACCATATCTCCGATCAGCTTTCCCAAATGGTGTGAATTATTGTAAATCGCCCCCCCCACTGTACCCGGTATTCCT
>MHDE01000021.1:0-25361 GCA_001803465.1 Microgenomates group bacterium RIFCSPHIGHO2_01_FULL_45_11
AGCGGCGGACGGTGAGGCTGGTAGGAAGAAATCTGGCTCACTTTGGGTTACTGGGAGTACTATTACTAATAGTATTAACAATTAGCCAGGGAGCGATTTTGTGATTGAGGACGTTAGAAAACATTTGGCTCACTACGTGGTCTTGACAGCCTTGTTTATGACGGGGTTAATTCTTCTGACCATATTTAACTACCAGCGGGATTGGCAACGGTTAGTGGCGTTATCGATTGCGGTGGGTTATGTGACCTGGGGAGCGATACATCATGCTTTAACTGATAGGGTGACGGTAAAGATTATGTTAGAATATGCGCTGGTAGCGGTGTTGGGATTCTTATTATTGAACGCCGTTATCGGGGGGTAATGATGAAAGGTGTGATTTTGGCAGGAGGGTTGGGGACTCGATTGTATCCTTTGACTTATGCCACCAACAAGCACTTACTGCCAGTTTATGATAAGCCCATGATTTTTTACCCGATGGAGACGTTGGTACGGGCGGGTATTGAGGAGATATTGATTGTGACTTCTGGCCCCCACGTGGGCCACTTTTTGAGAGTACTTAAGAATGGTAAAGAATTGGGGGTGAAGCATCTTGAGTATGCGTATCAGGAGAAGCCGGATGGAGGAATAGCTGATGCATTAGCGTTGGCAGAAGATTTTGCTGATGAGAAGCCGATTACGGTGATTCTTGGGGATAATACTACGGATGCGGATATAACTGGTGCTGTCAAGCGTTTTGTCGATGGGGCGATGGTTTTTCTCAAAGAGGTTTCCGACCCGGAACGGTTCGGAGTGCCGGTGTTTGATGGTAAGGATCCGAAAAAAATTGTTGAAATTGAAGAAAAACCAAAGGAATCTAAATCGAAATACGCTGTCACCGGACTGTACCTTTACGATAATAAAGTTTTTGACTATATCAAAAAGAGTAAGCCGTCAGCTCGGGGAGAACTAGAGATTACTGATATTAATAATTGGTACGTTAGAGCGGGGACGATGCGGTGGGTGGAACTTAAAGGCTTTTGGAGCGATGCGGGGACGTTTCAATCATTGTTTTTAGCGAGTGAGTACTGGGCGAAGAAGAGCAGAGGGTAGTGGTTAGTGAATAGGTTATAGAATTAATTGTTTCTGCCGGAAAGGAAGGAAATGTCGCCGTTGGAAATAATTTTAATGAGTAGTAACCCTGATTTTGCAAAAGTAGTAGAAAAGGCAGGGAGTGGTGTTTTTTTGACCAAGGGCGATATGGAGGCGTGGAACGATATGGCGCCAGGGCTTAGGGGACAGAGAGTGGTAATTGTAGATGATAAACGGATTTCGCTGGATACGATAGAGCGCTGGCTAATAACAGTTGGCGTAGATGAAGTAACCCCATTTGCCAACGCTTCAGGCGCTCTTGAGTTTTTACAGTCAGTCGCGGCTGCGGATTTGCCTGATGTGGTAATAACTGATATACAGATGCCCGGGATGAATGGGATTGAGTTGGCGAAAAAATTGCGGGAGCTGTTTCCGAAGCAATAGTCTGGTAAGGACCATCCTTGTAAGGATGGTCCTTGGAAAGGTAAGGTCAGGATGAGTACGCATGAAGTAATTCTGGAGTCTGCAATCGGTGAAGGGGAAAGATTGCGACTTCCTAATGCACTGATTACTGCTATTGTGCGGCATATTTTTGATGATTATCCCGGCGCACATAATTTGGAACACGGAGTGGGAGAGGAGCCTGATCAATTTACTGGGCATATGACAGCAGCTTACCGAGGTGAAATAACCTTGGCTGATGTGGTGATTGTTGGTGGAGAATTTCATCTATCTCGGACCGATGGGGTGGGAATGCCATACTTGGAGGTTTACAACGCTGATGGGATGCTGCGGGTTTAATCTGTAGGGTATGGATTGATAGTTAATCACTGATTTGGTAAGGTAAGTCTACAAGTGAATAAATCGAGAGTGGCGGGGAAAGCACTGGCTTGATGATCCGTCCAGCAACCCTTCACTGCGTTCAGGGTAAACCCTGACGAACGAAGTGAGGAAGGGTGCTCCATCCAGCCCGATGAGGGAAGATTTGCTCCCGGATGACTTGGGAGAAATGATCTGTGTTATTAAATTACTCCCAATCGTGGGAGTTTTTTTATATACCTTTAAAAATATAAATCGTATATAACCCGCCGCAGTTTTCGAATGCAAGCAAGTAGCAAAACGAATGGCGGGTGGGTAAGGAGGATGATGATAACTCATTTTACTTCAGAGTCAGTAGCTAGTGGTCATCCGGATAAGATTTGTGATCAAATTTCAGATGCGATTGTGGATGCGGCTTTGACGGTTGATCGTTTTAGTCGGGTGGCGGTGGAAACGATGGTGACAAAAAATCTGGTGGTGATGGCGGGAGAGGTGACTTGTCCAAAGAAACTTAATTATCGACAGATTGCCAGACAAGTGATTAAGCGATTGGGGTATACCAAAGAAGATTACCAGTTTAGTTATCGTTCTCCAATTGACGTTTACATCCATCAGCAATCTTCGGATATTGCAGGCGGTGTAGATAGCGGTGGCGCAGGGGATCAAGGTATGATGTATGGTTATGCGACTGATGAAACAAAAATGTTGATGCCCTTGCCGATAATGCTGGCGCATCATTTGGTTAAAGCGATGGATAAGGCACGAGAGACTAGGCGATTACCATATTTAAGGCCGGATGGGAAAGCGGAAGTGGTGGTGGCGTATGAAAACGGTAAGCCAAAGCGAGTGGAGACGGTGGTGTTGGCAGTCCCTCATGATCCTGCCATTTCTAATCTTGAGCTCATCGAAGATTTAAGAAAACGGGTGGTTGATCGGGCACTTGATTTCTATAACCTATCACCTAAAACCTATAAACTAGTGGTTAACGGAACTGGCAAGTGGGAAATTGGCGGGCCGGCGTCGGACACGGGAGTGACGGGGAGAAAAATTATCGTTGATACGTACGGCAGTGTAGCGCGGCATGGTGGTGGTTGTTTTAGCGGTAAGGATCCGACTAAAGTAGACCGGTCGGGGGCATACGGTTGTCGGTATCTGGCCAAGAATATTGTGGCTCATCGGTTGGCGGCTCGGTGCGAAGTGCGGGTGGCCTATGTAATCGGTCAAGCCAAGCCGTTGATGGTGGCAATTGAAACCTTTGGTACCGAGCGGAAGAAACTGTCAGTGATTAACGATTTTATTTCAAAGTTACTAGATATGGCGGTGCCGAATATTCTAGAAAAACTTAATTTGCGGCGGCCGATTTACCAACAAACAGCGGTGTATGGGCATTTTGGGAACGAGAAGTATCCGTGGGAGAGAGTAGTTGCAATATAATTAATGGTGGCGTAAATACTCAAGTAAGGACCGTCCTTATAAGGATGGTCCTTGTAAGACTCTTGTAAGACTCGGAAGATTTTTGTTTAATCGCCTTTGATGACGGCCAAGGGGGAGAGTTGGGCAACGCGCTTGGTGATCCCAATTTCTTCGAGCGTGGTTATTACTTCATTAACGTCTTTGTAGGCAGCGGGGGCTTCGTCGGCAATGGCCTGAAAAGGTTTGTTGAAAATAACTGAACCCATTTTTTTGAGGAATGCCTCTTTACTGATAGTTTGTTTGGCTTGTTTGCGACTCATCGTCCGGCCGGCGCCGTGGTTGACGGAATAATACGTTTCGTTGGCAGCTTCGGTACCGACTAAAACGAAGGAAGCGGTGCCCATGCTGCCGGGAATGAAGGCGGGATGGCCGGTATCAATGTAGGTTTTAGGATTGTCGGGGTGGCCGGGTGGAAGAGCACGGGTGGCGCCTTTTCTATGAATTAGGACTTTTTGGCCGTGATGAGTTTCCCACTTGGCGCTGTTGTGGGCGACATCGTAGACTACTTCAACTTTGACTTTAATACCACGTTTTTTCCAGTAATCTTTCATGGTTTGACGGAAGGCGACGGTTATCATGTGGCGGTTGGCGAAAGCAAAATTAATGCAGCCGGCCATGGCTTTCAAATAGTCTTTACCCTCTGGCGAGTCAATGTAGGCGGAGGCTAGCTCGTGGTTAGGAACGAGTTCGGGGTGTTGGTGTTTATTGGCGTAGTGAAAGCGGTTAACCGAATCAATGCAGGTTTGGTGGCCAAGGGCGCGGCTGCCGGAGTGGATCATAAAACAGATTTGGTCTTCGTATAAGCCAAATGTTTTGGCGGCATTCTTATCAAATACTTTGGTAAGCCGTTGCAGCTCTAAAAAGTGGTTGCCGCTACCCAGGGTGCCTACTTGTTTTCGGGCGCGGTCTTTGGCGCGTTGGCTGATTTTTTCCGGGTCAGCGTTAGTGATGGCGCCTTCTTCTTCACAGTGTATGAGATCTTCTGGATTGCCATAACCAATGTCAACCAAATGGCCGGCGCCGTCGGTAATAATTTTATCTAGATTAATGCCTTGGTGCTGGGTTTTATACTGGCCGCCTAAACCGACGGGAATAGCCCTTTCGATGAGAGTAATTATTTCTTTCAGGGTGCGGTCGTCAAACAATTTAGGGTCGAAGCTTAAGTTGGTACGTAAAAGCCGGACACCGCAGTTAATGTCCATGCCAACGCAGCCGGCGGAAATAATGTTTTTGGCGGCGATAATGCCACCCACCGGAATGCCGTAGCCTTCGTGCATATCGGGCATGCCCAGAACTGGGGACAGGAGTTCGGGTAACTCGGCGGTTTGGGCGAGCTGCTGGAGTGATCGATCACGAGTAAGTAAGTGTAGGAGTTTGTCGTTGGCGTAGAAAACTGCGTCAACTCTCATTTCTGGAGTCCGTTCAAGCTGGTAGCGATTGGGGCCAATTTTGGTGAAGGGAATGGGCATGTTGTCAGTAATTATACAGTTTGTGTCCAAGATCGTTTACTATAATATTATATATTATTATAAAGAAAGCTAACCTTTTATTGATAATACATAACTGACGGAGCAGTTATTGTATCGTAATCCTCGAGCATGGTTAGTAATGGTTGCGGTGGAAAATAAAATGAAGACACCTGTGTTTTGATGAATGAAGTATCGTTGGCAGATCGGATTCGACCAAAGACCATTGACGAGTTTGTGGAGCTGGGGCATTTGGTGGGAAAAGGATATTTAGCCTTGATTGCAGGTCTTATAAGGTGATGGTGCCAGCGACTAAAGCGGCTCGGTGGTCGTCCATTTGACAACCAAATTCTACGGGGTCCGATTCAGCATCAAGTTGATGTTCTGTAATTAAGTGTTGGACGATAAGGTCTGCGTAAGGATTGTCTCCCATCTCGACAGCGATGCGGGCATCACTCGCTTGTTCGTGGTAACTTGCTACTCTCATGTTTTTCACTCCCTCATTTTAATTATTAAGATTTTTTATATGTAGCAAGAAAAGGCTAAGAAGTCAATGTTTATCGAATTATCTTTGGTGGTTTTTTTAACTCGTTATAATGTTTTCGCATTGTTTCACTCATTGACCCCCATTGAGGTATTTGTCATAATAACCCAAAGAAAAACCGTAAGTTAGGGAATAGCCCTTCGACTCTGGTTCGACTACGCTCACCATTCGCTCAGGGTAAAGATAATTATGCAACCGTTGGCGGATAAAATACGACCGAAAACATTGGATGAGTTTGTGGGACAAGAGCATTTAGTGGGAAAAGGTAAGCCAATCAGGCGGTCGGTGGAGACTGGTCAAATCCACTCGATGATTTTTTGGGGGCCGCCGGGGAGCGGCAAGACGACGCTGGCTCGGATTATTGCCAACGAAATTGAAGCACAATTCTTTAATCTATCGGCGGTATCGGCGGGGAAAGCTGATGTTAGAAAAGTGATGGAACAGGCTAAAGGATTGTTTGGACAAAAACGAACGATTCTTTTTTTAGACGAGATCCACCGTTTCAATAAAGCTCAGCAAGATTACTTATTGCCATTTGTGGAAACCGGAACCATTATTCTTATCGGAGCGACGACGGAGAACCCCAGTTTTGAAGTGATTGCACCGTTACTGTCACGGTGTCAAGTGTTTGTCTTGACCGAGCATACTATTGATGACTTGAAAAAGATTGTCGAACGAGGTGCAAGAGAACTCAAAGTGGCTGTTTCAGATGAAGGTGTGGACTTTTTAGTTAATTTTGCCAATGGGGATGCACGACAGACACTTAATCTTTTGGAGGCGACAACGAGTCTCTACGCCAATGGTAAAAGGCGAGGGCTGACGGTGGAAGATTTTACCAAGGCTTTACAGTCTAAATATTTACGCTACGACTTATTGGGTGAGGAACATTACAATACCATTTCAGCCTTCATTAAGTCGATGCGGGCGAGTAACCCTGATGCAGCCCTCTATTATCTAGCCCGAATGGTGGCGGCTGGTGAGGACCCTTTGTTTATTGCCCGACGGATGGTGGTGTTTGCCAGTGAAGATATTGGCATGGTGCAACCGACGGCCTTGGTGGTAGCTAATGAAGTGTTCAGAGCTTGCGAAACGATTGGTTATCCGGAATGTCAAGAAAACTTGGCTCACGGCGTGGTGTATTTAGCTTTGGCTAAAAAAGATCGGTCGGCCTATGACGCTTATTTTCGGGCCCTCGACGATGTCAAAAAATATGGCAACCTGCCGATTCCGTTAAATTTACGCAACGCACCCACTAAACTAATGAAACAATTGGGATACGGGAAGGGATATGAGAAATATAGTCAGGAGAATTTGTTGCCAGAGAAACTGAAGGGCAAAAAATATTATAATAATAAGAAGGAGGTCGAATGAATCTTAAACAAGTGATTAGTTATGGTTTGTTGATTTGGGCGGTGCCGTTTGTGGTGGCAATGATAATTTTTCCTTTACGAACTAGCAACCGGTCGCTGTTTGAATCGATTATGCCGGTAGCATTGGCAGCGGTAACGCTATTTTCGGCTCGGCGCTATTTTAGTGATAAGAAGAGTAACGAAGCTTTGAAAGTGGGCTTCATTTGGATGGGAGTGAGTTTGGTGATTGATGCCCTGATGTTTTCGCGGGGGCCGATGCAAATGAGCCTTAGTCAATATCTTTCGGATATCGGGGTAACGTACTTACTGATACCGTTGATTACGTGGGGAATGGCGGCGGGGAAAAGATAGTTTGGTCAGAGGATTGTGGCGGTTTTGCCTAGTAAGTACTAGAAAGTTAAGGTTGACAGAGTGGGAAAAACTTTTTAGGGTGTTAGTAATGCCCAAAGGATTTTTGCGAGGTGTTTTCTACGGTTTAATTCTTCTTTTAGTGTGGGTAATGGTTTCGGAGACGAAAAGGGTTTACTCGGCTCAAGCAATTAATATAGTGATTTCGGAGATTCAGATTGGCGGGGGAACGGCTGATGATGAATTTGTTGAGCTTTATAATCCGACGGAGAATGAAGTTGATTTGACTGGTTGGGCGCTCAAGCGGAAAACGGCCGGGGGGACACAGAGTAATCTGGTGGCGAGCATAGCCGGGACAATTGCGGCGCACGGGTATTTTTTAATGGCTCATCCCAGTTATCATGAATTAACAACTCCCGACCAACCATATTCAGCTACTTCCAGTGCGCTGGCAGCTAACAATACGGTGCTTCTTTATGACGGAGATGATGAGATAGTAGACAAGGTGGGGATGGGAACAGCGACGGATAAGGAAGCCAGTAGCAGCGGCGTACCGGCAGCGGGAATGAGTATTGAGCGAAAGGCTGAAGAGAGTTCGACGGCGCTGACCATGGCCTCGGGTGGAGTTGATGAAATGTTAGGTAACGGGTGGGATACGAATAACAACTTGAATGATTTTGTGCTGCGGGAGGGACCAGAACCGCAAAGGAAGGATTCTGACTTAGAGCCAGTGGTATCCACGCCGACGCCGACCCCAACGTTGGAACCAACTCCGTCGCCAACGCCTGAGCCGAGCCCGTCACCTACACCAGAAGTAACTCCTTCACCAACGTCGACATTAGAGCCATCACCAACTCCCTCGTCCACGCCATCGCCTAGTCCCTCACCCAGCCCGACATTAGAGCCGTCGCCATCACCGGTGCCGACACCTTCACCAACGCCTGGAACTTCAAGAATAGTTTTTCGGGATGCCTTTGTGACCTGTCGGGTGGAACGGGTCAGTCTCCGGTTCTTCTTCTTTACCATTTCTTTCCCCAGATTTTGGTGCGATCTTAATTAGGTTGAGAAGCAGTCATTTTCCCTAGCGAGTTTCTAACTTTAATTTTTTTAGAATTGGGTTAGTTCTTGAGCTGGGAGTACAATATCTCCATGAAATATTTACTCACTTTGGAAGAAAAGAATTTGGTGACTATTCAGGCGCTGGCCTATTTAACCAGTGCTCTGGCAAGCCCATTCATGACCATTTTCCTATTTAAGAATGCTAATGTTCAAGTGCCTTTAATTTATAAAAGTGCTACTCTTATTTTTCTCTTGATTTGGTACGTTGCCTCAGGGTACTTACTGCAAAAGTTTAAATCCAGTACACTCATTCGCTTTGGATTACTAAATGCCATAGTTTTGTTTTCGGCCTTTGTGTTCCTTAAAGAAAAAGCAGTACAGTATGTGATTTTATTAGGACTAATTGACGGAACAGTTGCCGGTAATTTTTGGGCAGGGTATAACATCAATCAATTTCTTTTAACGTTCAAAAGAGATCGGGTTAAGTACTTTGCAGCGGTAACGAGAGCAATTAATATTCTGCAAGCCGCTGCGCCGGCTCTGGGTGGAGCGATAATCATGTACGGTAATCGCTTGTTGGGTAATGATGGTGGTTACGGTATTTTATTTGTCACTGCTATCGGGTTGGTACTTGTTTCCTTGCCCTTTGTCAGCAGACTACCTCACCATAAAAAAATCACGTTTTCTTTTACAAGAATGGTTAAGCGTAAGAGAACTCGCCGATGGAAGTTTATTTTATGGCAAAATTTTGTCCTAGGGATGTACGACAATGCTATGGGAGTGATTTTGGGTATTTTATTTTATGTGGCGTTGCAGCAGGAATTATATGTGGGTGTGGTGATGGCAACCTCCTATTTAATCGGAGCTCTGGGAAGTACAATGGTTTCACGCTCCATGCGAGAAGATGATAATAAATATTGGGTTGGGGCTATCGGGATTACCCTAGCCACTTTTATCTTTGCAGTCTCTCCTAACGTATGGGGAGCGGTAATTTTTGCTTTGGTGTCAGGCATAACCTCTCCGTTTCTTAACATTGCTCTTTCAACGCTATACTTTAACGTCGTTGATGCAGAGGAAGGAACGTGGCAGGATAAATATCACTATTTGATTGAACGAGACACGGCTCTGGGTATGGCCCGGATTATCAGCTTACTAGTTTTAACGATGATTGTGACAGGGGCAGATGAGATAGTGAAGATTCGTGTAAGCCTATTGGTTTTAAGTTTTTTGCCGTTAATGTTGGGGTTATTCATTAGAAAATCAAGAGTATTGATTCAGATTTGAGTTATGGATCTACGGCGGATTAGAAATCATTTTAAGCTGGTTGATCCTATTATTTATGAGGTGTTAAGGAAGGTGGATTTTGGCAAGTGGCTGACGCCGCGAAAAGAAAGTGAGTATTTTGTCAGTTTGTGTCGGGAGATTATTGGTCAGCAGTTGTCTGATAAAGCTTCGGCCAAAATTATCGAGCGATTTATGGACTTATTTTCCAACGGTAAGGTGACGCCGGAGACGATAGAGCGGTTAACCGAAGAAAAACTGCGGCAGGCAGGAATGGCTTGGTCGAAGGTGCGGTACTTAAAAAATTTAGCCCGGGCAGTGATTGATAGACAGGTACACTTTAATATTATAAAAAATTATAGTGACGAACGAGTGGTTGAGGAGTTAACCAGAGTTAAAGGAATTGGGCCGTGGACAGCGGAGATGTTTTTAATATTTACGCTCGGACGTGAAGATGTATTTTCATTCGGTGATTTGGGCTTACGGCGGGCGATTGAGAAACTTTACCAAGTTAAAAATCCGTCGGCGGATCAGTTAGAGAAAATCACTGCGCCCTGGTCGCCGTATCGAACGTATGGTTCAATTGTTTTATGGCAGAGTTTGGAGGACAAATGAGGCCGAAGGTAGGGGTGGGGGTGATCGTCATGAAAGATAAGAAGGTGCTTTTGATGAAGCGCAAGGGTGTTCTTGGGGTAGGAACGTGGAATTTTCCGGGTGGGCATTTGGAGTTTAATGAGACGGTGGAAGAGTGTGCACGGCGAGAAGTGCGGGAAGAAGCGGGGATTGAAATTACCAGTATCTGTCGGGGGCCGTGGACTAATGATATTTTTCGAAAAGAAAAGAGACATTATATAACCTTATTTATGGTGGCAGAGTATCAGTCGGGTGAGGTTAAGATTATGGAGCCGGATAAATGCAATGACTGGAGTTGGTTTGAGTGGGGGAAATTACCGAAACCTTTGTTTTTGCCGTTTAGGAATTTATTGAAATTGGGTTTTGATCCTTTTGAAATTTAATAGGAGTTTCGCGTTATGGCGGCAACTAAATTTTTCTTGATAGCAATTGTTTTAACTTGATGGCATTCGGTTAACTACAGTCTAGCCAGGCTGATAGTCTGGCAAAGCTACCTGGAAAAATTTGTTGCCGTAACCGCTTTAGTGCTACTAGCGAACGTGTTTACTATGAATTTGACGGTGTGGGAAATTAAGGCCAAATCGATTTTGTCAAAGACGGGTTTACCGGACTGTGATTTCGTGGTTAATCCCTACATCGGCTGTCGGTTTGGCTGCAAGTATTGTTACGCGGCGTTTGTGGGTAGGTTTACTCATCCTAACGAGGAATGGGGGAGTTATGTGGACGTCAAAATTAATGCGCCAGAGCTTTTAAAAAAGGAATTGTTTAATAAATTAAAGGGTAAGAAAAAAGCTGTTATCGGCAAACTCTTTTTTAGTTCGGTGACTGATCCCTATCAAGGTTTGGAGGCAAAATATCAGTTGACACGGAAGTGTTTGCAGGTATTGGTTGATGTTGATTATCAGGGTAAAGTGGGAATTTTGACTAAGTCGAGTTTGGTGACACGTGACATTGATCTCTTCCAAAAATTAAAGAATGCCGAAGTGGGATTGACGGTGACGTCAACGGGCGATCCGATATCAAAATACCTGGAAACGTATGCTACTCCCCATGAAGAACGGATTAAGACTTTAAAACAATTGCACGAGGCGGGAATAAAAACGTACGCGTTTGTAGGACCATTGTTGCCGCATTTTGTATGGATGGAAAAAGAAATGGAAGAGTTGTTACGACAGTTGAAGGCGGCGGGTGTTGGCTATATTTATTTGGAACATATCAATCTGAGTAAATATATCCGTGATCGGCTGTTTGATTATTTGAAAATGGACTATCCAGGGGAACTTGCCAGGTTTAAAGAGGCGCAGTCGGGTGAATATCGGAAAATGTTGGATCGGTTGCTAAAGAAATTGGTTGATAAAGTTGATTTGAGAGTGGCCTACAGTCAACCGATTTATCATAAAGATAAAGAGAGTTGGAAGTCGTTGGGGAGAAGAGTGGTGGGGGTTTCTTGACCACCTTCCGATTTTGGTGGCTCTGGAGTACAATTAGCCAATGCTTAAAGTAAAACCGTTCCGGCAGAAAACCGGCTACTGCGGCCCCGCATCTTTAAAAATGGTGCTTGATTATTACGGAGTAGAAAAAAGCGAAAAAGACCTGGCTGAACTGACAGATTGTACCATGGAAGTGGGAGTCGAAGGAGAAAAACTGGTGGAAGTGGCTAAGAGATTAGGGTTAGCCGGTCAGATTAAAGACGATGCCAGTTTGGACGATATCCGCCATTTCGTATTAGAAAAGCAAGTGCCGGTGATTGTGGATTGGTTTGACGAGGACGATGGGCATTATTCGGTGGTGGTGGATATAGATGACACTCATATTTACTTTGTTGATCCCAGCATTGGTATGGTGCGGACAATGCCTCTGGAAAAATTTTGGCGAGTGTGGTTTGATTTTCCGGGCGAGTACATTAGGACTAAAGATGATTTAACGATTAGACGCATGATGATAATTTATAAAGAGGGAGTGAGGAGAGAGATTGTCAAGCGGCCAGAGGACGTAGCAGAATGGTGAAAAATAAGAAGTAATGAATGAATTAGAACCTAGATTAATGCTTTACAAATTAGATAAAGTAATGATAATTAGTATGCGATTAGGCTTTTGAAGCTAAGACTTCCAATTTTAGATATTAGACATGAATCAATTGCCCGAAGAGAAATCTCCTGAAAAGGTTGAGAAAAACTTAGCTGAATTCCCTAAAAAAGTGGGAATAATTTATAGTGAAGTTAAACGGGAGTATTTCCCGACGGAAGCGCAGTATGTGACCGAAAAAGAAGCGGAGAATGATGCTAAAGTGGTGGGCGGGTATTTAGAAAAGTTGGGTATTAACGTTTACTACTATCCGGGAACTCCAAATTTGGTGGTAGATATTGATCGGGATAAACCGGATATGGTGTTTAATTTGGTGGGCTCGATACATGGCCAAGAGTATTTATCCTCCACCGTTCCGGGAATTCTAGAATCTTTAGATATTCCCTATACCGGAGCCGGGATACTGGGTGAGTCTTTGTCGTATAACAAGTTTTTGGTGAAAGAGTTGCTACAGTCACATGGTGTGCCCGTACCCCATTTCCAATTGATGCCGACGTCAACGATGCCGTTAGAAGTGACCATGCGCTACCCGTTGATTTCAAAGCTAAATGAAATCCATGGAGCAGTGGAAATTACTAAAGACGCTCTATCGGATACAGAGAAACATCTGAGGGAGCGGATGAAGTTTCTTATTTCTACTTATAAACAACCGGTGCTTTTGGAAGAATTTATTGCTGGTAGAGAAGTGACGGCGATTTTGCTAGAAGGGCTCAATAAAAAAGTGTATTTGGCGGAAAAAGTTTTTAAAGTTGAAGGGGATCCATACCAATTTGCTTCATTCGAGCATCAATGGTCGGAGGAGGCTCATTATAAAAAGTATCAAGATCCCTTATTAGTTGAGCTAGTCAAGCGGGCGTTTGATGTATTGCGAATGTCGGACTACGGAAAGTTTGATGTCCGACTAGACCAATCAGGACGGTATTATTTTGTAGATAGTAATAGCAATCCGGCGTTTGGGCCGCGGGAATTAGATTGCGCTCTGGCTAACATTTTGGATATTTACGGTATTTCTTTTAATGAGATTTTGAAGCGGTTGCTCTTAAACACGATGCGGGACGCGGTAGGTAAACAGTTGTTGCCTGTTCCTGGTACGAACGGAGATGAAGAGAAGCCAGAAACTACTAATGTTATTGAACAGGTAAGTAGTTAGCCAGATGAGTTTAAACCTTCGGTTGGCGTTTTTATTTAACACCCGACGGGTGAGTAATCCAAATGACCCTAACTTTTCGTTGGAAGCGGATTTTGATGATTCAGAAACTATTCGGGTGATGACGAGTCATTTTGAGGCTTTGGGGTGTCGGGTGTCACCGATTGAAGCGGATGAGACAGCGTACGAGAAGCTTTACAAAAATAAGGAAGATATTGATTTAGTGTTTAATTACGCCGAGGGCAGGTATGGTGCGGATCGGGAGGCGCAACTACCGGCTATCTTAGAGATGTTGCAAATTCCCTATACCGGATCGGGGCCACTCACTCAAGTGTTAGGTCTTAATAAGGTTAAGGCAAAAGAGGTGCTTTCGGCTCATGGGGTAGCGACTTTGCCATTCCAATTATTTAAATCAGGAGACGAAACTTGGTCGCAGGAATTAGCGTTTCCTGTAATCGTTAAGCCGGTGGCGCAGGGGTCGTCGGCGGGAATTACTAACGATAGTGTGGTGGAGACGGAAACTGCTTTGAGGGCTCAAGTAAAAAAAATAATTAGTCAATTTAACCAGCCCGCATTGGTAGAACCATTTTTAATTGGGAGAGAGTTTTCGGTGGCAATGCTTGGTAATCCGCCGCAAATTTTGCCCATCATTGAAGCCAATCATGCCACCCTGCCCAAAAAATATAAACAATTAGATTCTTTGGAAGTGAAGTGGTTGTATGAGGAGAGTGGGGAGACTGGTCATTTGATTTGTCCAGCTCAAATAGAGGAATCCTTACGGAAGAAGATTGAGGAGATAGTAATGGCGGCGTGGAATTATCTAGAAGTTAGAGATTGGTGTCGAATGGATATTCGATGCGATACGGAAGAGAAGCCGTACTTTTTGGAAATGAATTCGCCGGCGGGGATGATTCCACCAGAGGTTTCGACAACATCATATTTTCCGTTGGCAGCCCGGGCGGCGGAAATGGAATACGAACAACTACTAGAGACTATTATCACTACGGCTAGAGTTAGACACGGGAAATAGCTGGCATTATGAATTACGTATTACGAGTCATGAACATGAGTAATGAATTAGGATGATAAAGTATTGGTAATATGAAGCAGGTGTGGATACAAAAGTTTAACCCAACGTTCATTCGGGCGGACGGGATTGTGGTGATTAGCGATGAGACAATTCCTCTGCCCGTCGGTTTCCGGCCAGACTCCAGATTGCGGTCAACTTCAATTTTTCCTTCCCACACACGCGCCGGTGATCACTATCATCAAAAGCGGACAGAGGTGTTTGTGGGACTCGGGGCGGGAATGCAATTATTGATTGAAAATCCTGATGATAACCAAGTTAAGAAATATTGGATGGATCCTTCTAAAAATGAGGGAATGTGGGTAGCGTTTGGGGTGGAGCCGGGGTTGCCGCATGCTGTAATAAACGTGAGCGAGACGGAAGGGGTGCTATTGGAACTAGCCAATGTTGCTCTTGAAAAAGTGGATCACCGAATTGAAGTAGATGAGTAATTACGAGTTGCTTCGAAAGTACTATCAGTTGCAGCAATCGATTATGTTTGACCGGTTGATTGATTTAAAATTTGCGCTGATGGGATACTCACTTATCGACAAATCGATGTATTGGAACAATGCGTTAGTGAACCGAGTTTTGACAGAGAGAGAGTTAAAAGAGATAGAGGGTAATTTTAGGAAGCTTAAAAGAGAAACGATTATTTATTTCGAAAGAAGTGTTAGTAACGAGAAGTTGCAAAAAATTTTGTTTAGGCGAGGTTATCGGCAAGCATACGAAGATTCGTGGCAATTTTGGGGTGGCGTTACAGTTGATGAAACGCATTTTAAATCGATAAGAAAAGTGAAAACAAAGGAGGATTTGGGAGTTTTCTTAAAGACATTCGATGCTTGTTATCAAAAAGACGACCCGCAAAATGTTTATGGGGAGTTGGGTGACTACTTAAAGGCGGCGGAAAAATCTTGGCATAATCATCTGGCTTCTGACCTCTTAGAGTATTTTGTGGTTTTTAAAGAGAAGGAGCCGGTGGCAGTATCAACCTTGAGTAGTTACGACGGGCTTGGTTACATTTCTAATGTTGGTTCTTTACTGTCTGTTAGAGGGAAGGGATATGGGAAAGCAGCGACTTTGTATTGCGTCAAAACCTCGTTGAGGCGCGGCAATACAGTTCATTGTTTGGCGACAGAAGCAGGTAGTTACCCTAATGCTTTTTATCAGCGGATAGGATTTGATACTGGGTTTTCTGCCATTGGTTTAAAAAGTGATGGTTAGTTGAATTCAGGTGCAGGTAACAAGAAGAAATTATTTTTTTTGATTAAGCCTTTGCAAGAATTAGTTTCACTGATACAATTAGTCGATACTAGCTAGAAGGAGCGTTATGCCAAAAAAAGTTACTGTTAATGCCGGAACTGTCAGTGTTCGTGAAAGAACAACAAAGAAAAAAACTTTGACTAAACGGGTTTTGTTAATCTTATTGGCGATAGGGTTGTTACTGGTGTTAGTGGGAGTTAAGTATCGTTATTTATTTACACCAGCCAGTATTAACGGTCGGCCGATATACATTTGGACTTTTTGGTCGGCGGTAGTTGATGGGGTGGGAAAACAAGTCTTGGAGCAATTGGTGACTGAAAGACTGATCATTGAAGAGGCAAGCAAGCAAAATGTGGTAGTAACAAAAGAAGAAATTAGTGGAGAGGTAAAGAATTTGGAGGAAAGATTTAGCCAGCAACAGGGGGGTTTGGAAGGATTTTTAGCGAGTCAAGGCATGACGCGAGTGGAGCTGGAAAAGCAGATTGAGCTGAATCTTAAGTTAGAAAAGTTGGTAGCTGACAAGGTGCAAGTAACCGACGAAGAGGTAGACACCTACTACACCGAAAATAAAGAGTCATATTCTAGTGTAGAAAAGGATGAAGCGGTCAAGCAAATCCGGGAGCTATTGACTAACCAGAAACTTCAATCGGCAGTGAGTGAATATTTGGCTAACTTACGTCAACAGGCGCAGGTGAAGATATACTTACCAGGAGTAAGTAGCAATTGACAACTCAAGTAATATGGAGTTACCAGAAAATATCTTGGTGTGGTCGGTGGTGGCGGCGGTATGGTCATTGCCGTGGAAGGGGTTAGCTTTGTGGAAGGCAGCCCGTAGTTCTCACAAAGGGTGGTTTGTGGTGCTCCTTCTTTTAAATACACTCGGTATCGTAGAAATGATTTATCTTTTTTTGGTGCCGCCACGAGTGTCATTTCGGTTTCAGTGGGGTAAGAAGGAACGTTAGAGTTTAGGAAAGTTCTTCCAGACATTTTTATTTAAACGTATGATCGCGACCGGTCAAAAAAAAGGGAGTGAGGAGGTGACATTGCCCCAAGGTAAACCGAGGTGGGGACGTTGGTTTTTGTGGGGAATGATGACGGTGGTTTTTGTTGGTTTGGTAGGCATTTTTTTATACGGTTGGTGGTTTATAAGTGCTTTTGAAGAGGCGGCTGGGATAAAAGCGATTGATTTAGTTAGAGTAGGGAGGAGCGGTTGGGGAGAGCCGTTGAAGGCAGTAGACGGAAGGATTAATTTTTTATTTTTGGGCGTGGATGCAGATAGCAACTTTCGGCTGGGATCAAAGTTGACGGACACGATGGTCATTGTGTCTGTGGCTGCCTCAGGTAAAGACGTTAAGCTGGTGGCTCTACCCCGGGATTTGTGGCTGACTGACCTAAAAACTAAAGTTAACGCTCTTTATTACTATGGAACGGTTCGGCCAAACGGCGGGGCGATCACCTTCGTTCAACAGGAGTTGGAGAAAATTACCGGGATATCACTTGCTTATGTCTTGGTTGTGGACCTAGCGACGGTAAAACAGGTAGTGGATACAGTGGATGGGATCCCGGTGACAGTCAGCCTCGGTTTTATCGACACCAAGTTTCCTAGAGACAATGTCCCTCCGGATATTTTGCCGGAAGAACTACGATATGAAACGGTGGTTTTTACTCCCGGAGCGCAGTGGTTTGACGGCTTGACGGCTTTAAAATTCATCCGGTCGCGTCAAAGTGAAATAGCCGACGAGGGAACCGATTTAGCTCGGTCACAGAGGCAACTGCAGGTGATCCAAGCTTTAGTTGGCCGGATGAGTTCTATTGATGTTCTTACCAATCCCCGGCGATTGGGAATGCTGTATCGAATTTGGCAGTCAACAGAGAAAACTTTTGATGATAAGGAGTTGGTAGGACTGGGAAGAATTTTTCAGTTTCGGATACCCAAGGTGGTTTCCTTGACTTTGCCAATTACCGAGGGAGAGAGGTTGGGAGTTTTAACTCATCCACCAGTAGCTAAATACGGTCAATGGGTATATGAACCGGAAGGAAATGACTGGGAGGCAGTGAGAGATTGGTTTAGGATAACGATGGCGAATTAAGCCAGGCGGTGATATACTAAGCAAGATGCGACAAGGTGAATATGAAAAAGTATTTAGTGCAGGCATGGCCCAACGCACGGGCAAATCATATAAAGGAAGTATCTGCCAATGTCTTGAAGGTAAAAATTGCGGCGCCGCCGATTGAAGGACAAGCCGATCGAGAATTAGTCCGGCAACTGGCTAAATATTTTAAAGTTCATAGGAATGAAGTGACGATTCTTAAGGGAATGAGTGCCAGATTAAAGATTGTTGGTATCGGCGGGGATGAGTGATTTAAGCGTTTTTTGGCAATTTATTTTCTTGTTTCTGGGCCTTTTTATTATCACGAACTTCTTAAAACAGATGGTGGTGAGATTAGTGGTTCTGGCGGGAGGGAATAGTCGATGGGGGGTATTTTCCTATAGCTTATTGTTTTTTCCAGGAACCGTTATTCATGAAACTGCTCATTTACTGACAGCGATGGTGTTAATGGTGCCGACAGGAAAGATGACCATTTTTCCTGAAGAAGAGAGTGAAGATAGGGTTAGGTTGGGTTCGCTAGAAGTACAGCGGACAGATTTTTTCCGGGCTACGCTCGTAGGATTGGCTCCGGTATTGGTGGGGGTCTTGATCTTGTTTTTTTTAAGTAACCAAGTGTTGTCTTTCGAAATTGGTTTTGGCCTTACCGCTTTAAAAAAGTGGTTACAGATGGCAGAGACTTTTTCTTGGCGCGAATGGGCTATGGTTTATTTAGTGTTTGCGGTTAGCAACACCATGTCTTTGAGTCGAGCTGACATGCGGACGTGGCCGGTGGTGGCGCTTTTACTGGGAAGTCTGACAGTGGTGACGATGTTTTTCGGCTGGTCGAGTCAGGTGCTGGAATGGGGACGGCGATTTTTACTGATTATGATGCAGCAGTTAGTGCCGACACTAGCGACGGTGGTGATATTAAACAGCGCGGTAGCTTTTTGGTTATGGTTGATTTATCAAGGTGTATCAATCTTAACTGGAAGAAGAGTGCATAGTTATTGATTTCCCAAGTGGTACAATACAAATATCTATGAAAGGTTATATTAGTCCGACTGTCGGACAACTGACTTTGACAGAAATGGTGGCGGAATTGGTGGCCTTTTTGGCCGAAGATCCCCAAGCGGCCTACCAATTGGTGATTGGAACGGATTCACAAGAACGGTATAGCGGTAAAGAAAAACTGGCTAATTATGTGACGGCAGTGGTGGTGCATCGACAGGGAAAAGGTGGGCGCTACTTTTGGCGTAACGGCAAAAAGGAAAAAGTTCTGTCACTAAGGCAAAAGATTTATACTGAAACCAGTTTATCGTTGGAGGCTGCAGGTGAGTTAGTTCCCAGGTTACGGCAACGATTAAACGGGTTAGCTCGTTGGTCTTTGGAAATCCACGTTGATATTGGTCAGAGCGGACAGACCCGGGAGATGATTGCGGAAGTGGTGGGGATGGTTAAAGGCAATGGCTATGAGGCGTGTACCAAACCGGAAGCATACGCGGCGTCGAGTGTGGCTGACAAGCACGCGTAATATAAGTCAAAAGTCCCTTCGGTAACACTCAGGGCAAGCAAAAGTTCAAAAGTAATTATGAATAAATCAATAAATAGTGAAAGGACTTTGAAAGAGATACGGAGAGCTAACAAAATATTAATGGCTTTGGTGATAGTATTGGCGCTAGTGTTGGGAATTGTGGTGGGAAAGCAAAAAGGCTGGGTGTGGCAGAATGGAAGGTGGGAACAAAGGGATCCGGCGGTGAATCCGAGTCCAATGAACTAAGGAGTATGGAGATTAAAGAATAGAGATTTGAGTATGTGTTAGAATTTATGTATGAGGTTATTAGTTACGGGTGGGGCGGGATTCATCGGGTCGAACTTCATTCATTATTGGTTAAAAAATCACGCCGGCGATTTTGTTGTTAATCTGGATAAGCTGACATACGCTGGGAATTTGGAGAACTTGACCGGCGTTGAAAAAAATCCTCATTATACGTTTATAAAGGGTGATATTGTGGATCCGGCGGTAGTGGAGAAGGCGGCGAATGGGGTGGATACCATTGTGCATTTTGCGGCGGAATCGCACGTGGACCGATCGATTCTTGAACCTGAAGTTTTTATACTCACCAATATTGTAGGAACATACGTTCTACTGGAAGCAGCTCGTAAAAAAAACATCCGTTTTCACCACGTGTCAACTGATGAAGTATTTGGGAGTTTGGAATTAGGGACGACTGAGAAATTTAAAGAGATAACGCCGTACGATCCGAGTAGTCCTTATTCAGCTTCCAAGGCAGCCTCGGATCACTTAGTCAGGTCTTATCATCGGACGTATAATTTACCGATTACTATTTCTAATACGTCGAATAACTTTGGTCCTTATCAGTTTCCTGAAAAACTAATTCCACTAGCTATCACGAATCTTATTGAGGGTAAAAAAATTCCTGTCTATGGTGATGGTAAGCATGTGCGAGACTGGCTGTACGTGATTGATCATTGTCGAGCGATAGAGTTGATTCTTTTAAAGGGAGTAATTGGTAAGACATATCTCATCGGTGGTTCAACCGAAGAAATCTCCAATGTGGAAGTCGTTAAGAAGATTATTACACTCATGGGTAAGGATGAGTCGATGATCGAATTTACCAAGGAACGCCCGGGTCACGACCGGCGTTATAGCCTTGATTGGTCGCTGGCTGCCAAAGAATTGGGATACAAACCAGAACATTCTTTTGAAGAATACATTAAAAAAACAATTGAATGGTATCAGAGGCATGAGGATTGGTGGCGACGGGTAAAGAGTGGGGAGTATCAGGAGTATTATAGGGAGCAGTACGGAGTTTAGTAAATCCTGTTTGTTTTGATAATTCCGAGGGGCTGGAGTTTTCTGGCAATGCTTGAGAAGTAGGTGTCCAACGGGGTTAGGGTTGGCTAGTTAGAATTTTTCTGGGTAGAGTTTACGGAGGGTGGTGGTGGCGCGGTCGCGGTCGGAAATAATCATTTGGTTTTTGTCAATCGGCCAGGCAATATCCAAGTCAGGATCGAAAAGCGAAATTGCCGAGTCGCCGGAAGTATCGCGGTCGCGGTAGAGAGTGTCAACGCAGTAGAGATAGTCAACTGGGCCTTCGAGAACGCAAATGGAATTGGCGATGTTGGAGGCGATGAACAGGCAACCATCGAGAGCAGATTCACTTTGGTCAAGGAGAAAGTATTCCTTATTAAGAAAGGTAGGAGAGTCGGGGCGGGTATCAGCCAAAACAGAGAGGGCTTTACCGGTGATTACGGTGACAAGTTTATTCCAGCCTTCGGCATGGAAGCCGCGGACAACATTGGCAGCCGAGTGGGATTGATTAATTTGTTTAATGATAAAAGGATGATTGATAACTTTTTCTAGATCGGGAATGAGGCTTAATTCAGAATAAAATCCCCTATTATCGGTATGAACGTCATGGTCGAGGTAGAGCAGGCCGTCAATGGCGGTTTTAAATATGCGGTCGGCGAGCTTTTTGTCATCCGAAGGTTGGTAGAGAGGAAGGCTGGTGAGAGAGGATGTCATGGAGGTAATTATACAAGAATAGAAAAGAATGAGTAAGAAGTAATGAGCCCTTCACTGAGTTAATCGAAATGCTGAGGGTAAATAGAAAATAATGAAAAAACTAGATTTAGGTAGTGGTATCATTATTACATGGTTAGAAAGACTCGAGTGATTGTAACCGGCTTATCTGGGCTCATCGGTCAGCGATTCCAGCAGCTCTATGGTGATAAGTGTGAGTTGGTTAATGTGGATTTGACGACAGGAATTGATATTACTAACGTGGAAAGTGTGAAAAAAATACTAGGAGAGAGTAGAGCAGAAGTGGTTTTACACTTGGCTGCTTTTACGGATGTGGCAGCGGCTCACGGACAACATGATAATAAAAAGGGTTTGTGTTATCGGATAAATGTTGATGGTACCCATAATGTCGCACAATATTCGAATCAGTTCGATAAGTTTCTTATCCATGTTTCCACCGACTTTATATTTAGCGGTAAAAAAGATAGGCCTTATACGGAAGACGATTCCCCTGATCCAGTTGACTGGTACGGAACGACTAAATTTTTAGCTGAACAAGAGGTACAAAAAGCAGGTGAGAACCATACTATTTTACGTTTAGCATTCCCCTATCAAGCTAAACCGGTCCGGCCCGACCTCGTCTCTAAAATTGCCGAGCAATTGAAGACGGGAACGTTGCCCCCACAGTTTGGCGATAACTTTATCACTCCTACCTTTGTTGATGATTTATGTGCGGTGTTTAATTACTGTATCAATCAGCGGTCTAAAGGAATCTATCACGCAGTAGGCTCGAGTTGGCATTCTTCATATGAGGTGGCTTCAATGGTTAAGGAAAGGTTTCACTTGTCTGGAGAAATTAAGAAGGCCAGCATCGTCGAGTTTGTACGGACCACCGGTCGACCATTTCCCCATAAATTACGTCTAAGCAACGAAAAGCTAAAAAGAGATTTTCAACTTTCTATGCGGACGTTTAATGATGGGCTTACCGAAGTGTTTCAACAACAATCTATATCGGACTAGATTTTGCCGGCGTGTTCACGGCGCCACTTGAGAATAGCAGCGTGGTGTCCGGAGAGGAGGGTTTTGGGTACTTTCCAACCTTGGTATGTTTCCGGACGGGTGTATTGAGGATATTCTAAGTATCTTGGTTGACTATGGGATTCTTCGGTGAGCGATTGGGGATCCCCTACTACTCCGGGAAGAAGTCTGACTACGGTATCGACGATAACCATGGTTGGTAGTTCGCCACCGGTCAAGACATAGGGGCCAATGGAAATTTCCTCGTCGGCTAAGTGGTCAGCGACGCGTTGGTCAATGCCTTCATAGTGGCCGCAAATTAAAATTAGGTGATTTAACTTAGAGTATTGTTGAGCTTTTTTTTGGGTAAAGGGAATGCCTTTGGCACTTAATAAGATGGTTTTCAGTTTTCGGTTTTCAGTTTTCGATTTGACTTTCTGGAGGGCGCGATCGATGACGTCAACGCGCATAATCATTCCAGGTCCGCCGCCATAAGGGTGATCGTCAACTGTTTTATAAGAGTCTAACGTCCATTGACGGAGGTTATGAATGGTAATTTTGACTTTGCCTAAATCCTTAGCGCGATTAACCATCGAGAAATCAAAAGGCCCGATGAACATATCGGGGAAAATGGTGAGGATGTCGATGGTCATAGCACCCATATTATAAACTTGTCCGGACTGAAAGTCCGGAGTTTTTGTCTTTTAGGTTTATAGCGGTAGGCTGAAGAGCTTATCTCCTTATTCAAAACTCCGAAGAAGTTTGTTTTTTGGCCTTCACCCCGGATTGATGTTTGGGGTTTTCGGCCTGCAATATAACGGGTTTGAAAACGCATTTGCCCGGGGGAGGTGGGCGCGTTACAATAACGGTTATGCAAGTAACGATTATCGGAACCGGTTTTGTAGGGGTGGTGACGGCGGCGGTATTTGCCCATTTTAAAAACAGGGTGTATGGGTTAGATGTCGATCGGGAAAAAGTTAAAAAACTTCGGTTGGGTGAGGTGCCATTCTATGAACCGCAATTGGCAGAGTTGGTTCGTGATGGCATTAAGGGAAGGAGATTAACGTTTACTAGCGATTACAAAGAAGCGGTAAGAAACGCAGGGGTGATAATTATCGCGGTGGGAACACCTTCGGCTCCGGATGGAACAGCAGACTTAAAGTATGTTTTTCAGGCGGTAGCAGCGTTGGCTCCTCATTTGAAAGAGAAAGCGATAGTAGCGATAAAAAGTACGGTGCCGCCAGGAACAAACGAGAAGGCGACACAGCTAATTAAACGGGTAACGAAGAAGAAATTTTTTATGGCCTCGTTGCCGGAATTTTTGAAGGAAGGTTCTGCCGTTACTGACACGCTTAAACCGGACAGAGTAGTTATTGGAACAAACGATCGCTGGGTGGCTGATAGACTGATTTGGTTGCATCGCCCTATCGGTGGTAAGAGGATTGTAGTAAGACCGGAAAGTGCACAAATGGCTAAATACGCGGCTAATGCCTATTTGGCGCAACGCATAACTTTTATTAATCAAATTGCAAATTTATGTGAGAGAAACAATGCAGACGTACGTGAAGTAGTCGATGTAATCGGGGCAGACAAACGGATTGGTAGTCATTATTGGTATCCGGGCTTAGGCTATGGAGGTTCTTGTTTTCCCAAAGATACTAAAGAGTTAGCGGCCTATTCTCGTTCAGTGGGTGAGGGTGATGGTTTGTTTGTGAAGCTGGATGAGTTGAATGAACGGAGAATTTATACTTCGATGGAAAAATTTGAACGTCAGGTGAATGGTTGGGAAGGTAAGACGGTGGCTTTATTGGGGTTGTCATTTAAACCGAATACTGATGATCTTCGGGAAGCTCCTAGTGTAAAGATTATACCTTTACTTACCAATGGCCGAGCTAAGATTGTAGCCTATGATCCGAAGGCAATGCCGTTGGCCAAAAAAATTTTCCCATATATTTTTTTTACAGATGATGCCTATCAAGCGGTGGCAGGAGCGGATGTAACCATGTTATTGACGGAGTGGTCAGAGTTGACTCATTTGCGTTTAGGTACAATAAAGCGGTTAATGCGCGGATTATGGTTTATTGATACCCGAAATCAATATGATCCTGTCAAAGTTCGGGCAACGGGTTTAAGCTATATAGGGATTGGGCGGGTATGAGAAGGATTTTGGTTACTGGCGCTTCCGGTTTTGTGGGGACTCATTTGGTAGAGCGACTAAAAAAGGGGCGGGAGTACGACGTTTTTGCCAGTGTGTTTGGTCAGAGTGAGGGGTTCATAAGTAATTTACTACCCGCTTCTCGGGTGTTTCCCCTCAACTTGATGGATGCAGAACAAACTAGAAGAGTGGTGACTCACATTAAACCTCAGGCGGTTGTGCACCTGGCAGCTTTAGCGGCAGCTGGGGCCAGTTTTGACAAACCGGTAGAGACATTAGTCAATAATATCAGTGTCCAAGTTAATCTTTTAGAAGCGTTGGTTCGACTGAATAGTAAACCAACAATTTTGATTATTGGTTCTGGCGAAGAGTATGGGATGGTACGGAAAGAAGATTTACCAATAGATGAAGAGACTCCGCTTAGACCGGTGAGCCCGTATGCTGTTTCCAAAGTGGCGCAAGATTTTTTGGGGTATCAGTATTACCTTTCTTATCAATTGCCAGTAATCCGGTTGCGACCGTTTAACCATACGGGTGAGAGACAGACTGATCAGTTTGTGGTACCAGCTTTCGCTAAACAAATTGCCGAAATAGAAGCTGGTAAAGCTGAAGGGGTGCTCAAAGTAGGGAATTTACAAGCTACTAGAGATTTTACCGACGTTAAAGATATGGTAATCGCTTACGAGTTGGCTCTGACTCAATGTCGGCCGGGAGAAGTTTACAATATCGGTTCGGGGAGAGGGGTGTCGATAAACCAAATACTTAGACAATTAATGGCTATGAGTAAGGTAGCAATTCGAGTGGAGAAAGATCGGAAGCGATTTCGAAAGTTGGATGTGCCGATGATTGTAGCTGATAATCGTCGTTTTCGGAAAGCAACCGGTTGGAAATTAACGATTCCTTTGGCAGAAACACTGACATGCGTGTTAGACT
>MHDE01000021.1:25475-26466 GCA_001803465.1 Microgenomates group bacterium RIFCSPHIGHO2_01_FULL_45_11
GGTTCATACCTGGCCGAATTTTTGCTGACCAAAAATTATGATGTTTATGGTGTAAACAGGAGAACGAGCACGTCTAATTACGATCGGATTAAAGATATTGTTGACAAAATTACCTTGGTACAAGGTGATTTATTGGATCAGCACTCGTTAACTTCGGCGATTCATGAAATTCAGCCAGATGAGATTTACAACTTGGCGGCTCAAAGTTTTGTGCCCACGAGTTGGAATCAACCAGTGTTAACTGGTGAATTTACGGCTTTGGGAGTGACGAGGATTTTGGAAGCCATTCGTTTAGTTAGACCAGAGGCTAAATTTTACCAAGCCAGTTCGAGTGAAATGTTTGGCAAAGCGCAGAAGACGCCTCAGGATGAAAAGACGCCTTTTTACCCCCGAAGTCCATACGGCGTCGCCAAAGTCTATGGTCATTGGATTACAGTCAATTACCGAGAATCGTATAACATCTTTGCCGTATCGGGAATTTTGTTTAACCATGAGTCACCCCGAAGAGGGTTAGAATTTTCTACCAGAAAGATTTGTCATGCGGTGGCCCGGATTAAACTTAAGAAACAGAAGACGTTGAAACTTGGGAATTTGAAGTCTAAGAGAGATTGGGGATACGCACCAGAATATGTAGAAGCTATGTGGCTGATGTTGCAACGGAGTAAGCCGCAAGACTTTGTCATTGGCACAGGCGAAACTCATTCGGTTGAAGAGTTTGCTGAGGCTGCTTTTGCCGTGGTTGGCTTGGATTGGCGGAAGTATATTGAGATTGATAAGAAGTTTTTAAGGCCGGCAGAAGTTGACTACTTGGTGGCTGATCCCTCCGAGGCGCGACGAATCTTAGGTTGGAAACACCGGACTGATTACCGGAAGTTGGCGGAAATTATGGTTTTGGCTGACTTAGAACGAGAGCGCGAGAGCCGGGGGTAGGTGCCATGCGAACAGTGATTATTATCCCCACCTTTAATGAACGGGAAAACATCAATCAGTT
>MHDE01000021.1:26475-33515 GCA_001803465.1 Microgenomates group bacterium RIFCSPHIGHO2_01_FULL_45_11
TTCATCTGTTAATTAATCCATGCAAGGTGGGCCTTGGAAGTGCATATCTAAAGGGAATGGAATATGCGGTGAGTAAGCTTAAGGCAGAGGTACTGATGGAGTTTGATGCGGATTTTTCTCATGATCCACAAAAAATTCCAGCATTTTTGACTAAAATTGATGCCGGTTACGATATGGTGCTCGGGTCGCGGTACATTAAGGGCGGAACGATTCCGGCTAACTGGGGAATACATCGGAAATTTTTAAGCTTTTTTGGCAACTGGTTGATTCGGATAGTGATGACCAATTTTAGGATTCACGATTGGACGACTGGTTATCGGGCAATTCGAAAAGAGGTTTATGAAGCAGTTAAAGACGATCTTAATCAAGATAGATTTTTCGGTTACACGTTTCAAATCGGGTTTTTACATAAAGCCGTTCGTAAAGGATTTAAAATTACCGAAGAACCGATTCATTTTATCGATCGGACCAGAGGTGAGTCGAAATTAGGGACAGAATATATCAAAAATACACTGCTTTACATTTTTAAAGCGAGGTGGTTGGAACTAACTTCGTGGCGGTTTTTTAAGTTTGCGGTAGTGGGTGGGACCGGGTTTTTGTTACAGACGTTGATATTTGAAGTAGTTGGGGTATGGGGAAAATTAACGACACCAACGGTGGCGACGGTTATTGGTGGTCAGGCAGCGATAATCTCTAACTTTTTAATAAATAATGTTTGGACTTTTCGTGATAAGACCATATCAGAACCGCTGGCAGTGGCGGTTAAATTCGGTCAGTTTTGGCTAACTTCCAACTTGGCGGTGGTTGTGATTCAGGGCGGTAGTGTTCGAGTCGGTGAGGGATTAGTGGGGCCGGGACATCTTTTAATCCAAGGTTTTTATCTTAGCGGTATCTTTTTGACTTTGATCTGGAACTATACTATTTATAACCGTTTCATTTGGCGAACAGATAAGTATTAGTATGAGGTATGGTAATTTTGGGTAAGACGACCAGTGGGGAGAGAATTTTTCTCATTTTTGTGTTAATGGTGGCGGGTTTTCTCCGTCTGTATCGAATTAATGAGACGTTGATGTTTCTTGGTGACCAAGGGCGGGATGCTATCGTGGCCAAGCGAATGCTGATTGATCATGATCTTACCTTAATTGGTCCGGTGACGAGCGTCGGTAACATGTATCTTGGACCATTCTATTACTACTTTATGGTGCCTTGGTTGGCTTTAACCTATCCTAATCCGGTGGGGCCAGCGATGGGAGTGGCTGTGTCTGGAGTAGCGACGGTTTTTTTGGTGTATCTAGCGACCAAGAAAATGTTTGACCAAAGAGCGGCAATGACGGCAACAATTTTGTATAGCTTTTCGAGTGTGGCAGTTCACTACAGTCGTTTTTCTTGGAACCCTAACTTAGCTCCATTTTTTGGACTACTAGTTATTTATTGGCTCTATCGGGCGGTGGGGAGGCAAGAATATCGATTTTGGCCCTATACCCTTTTGGCTTTTGGTCTTTTAATCCAACTACACTACACGGGATTATTAGTCTTGCCGGTGATAGTTACATTTCTTGGTTTTGAATTGTGGCGGAGTCAAAAGCGGAGTCAGCTGGTGGGTAGGTTAGTGTTGGGAATGGTGGTGTTGATAGTTGTTTCGTTGCCTTTGATTATTTTTGATGTCCGGCATAATTTCATTAATTACCAGGCGCTGCAAGATTTTGTTAATAGTCCTCAAGGCCATCTTAGAGGAGTGCAGAAAGTTGGTTTGGTCCTCCGCGAGCTGGAAGGAAGAAGTTACCGAATACTCCCGCAGCTTATGGGTAGCCGTTACCCGCTTTCGGATCGATTGATTCTTTTGGGAATGATAGGGGTGACGGTGTGGTCATGGTTTTCGGCAGCTAAACGGCCACTCAAACGTTTAGCAGTCGGTATAATTGTAGTTTGGTTGGCGATGGCGATTTTAGGTACTAGTTTCTATAACAGCGGGGTATTTGATCACTATTTGGGATTTGTTTTTCCCGCGCCTTTTATCTTGAGTGGGGTGTGCCTGGCAAAGTTATGGCGACGTCATTGGTTATTAAAGCCCTTGGTGGCAAGTATTATTGGTATTTTTATCGTCGTTAATTTAAGAGTAATGCCGATTTGGCAGCCGGCTAGCCCGCCGGTAACGGCCTATGCTGATGCAGCCAAGACAATTCTCGGTTTAGTCGGGCCGGGAGCAAAGTACAACATAACCCTTTTATCAGATACGCGTGACTATAAAGCGATGAATTATAGATATTTTTTAGAAGTGGGTAGTCATCCGCCAGCCTCGGCTGAAGATTATGACAAACTTGATGAGCTCTATGTCATAATGGAGCCGCCCTATACTGATCCTTTGAGTCTGGATATTTATGAAATACAAAGACCGGGATTAACTCGGACTGAACTAGGGGTAAACCTGTATGGTCAAATCAGGTTGGTGCGGTTAGTGAGGTAAGGAAAGTGGGTATCAAATGGTACTTGCCTAAAGGATTATCTTAGATAGGTTTATGAAGAGAAAAATATTTCTTTCAGTGGTGGTACCTGCTTACAATGAACAAACCAACTTTATCAACGGTAAGCTGGAAGCGGTGTATGACTATTTACGGAAACAAGACTATACTTTCGAGTTGGTGTTAGTTGATGATGGTTCGAGTGATGGCACACTGAATTTATTACATGATTTTGGGCGGGGGAAAACTGCGGTACGGGTGATTATAGCCTCTCATCAAGGAAAAGGACCGACGTTAATACGGGGTCTAACGGAAGCCAGAGGGGAAAATCGGCTGTTTACCGACTTTGATCAGGCAACTCCCATCGAAGAGATAGAAAAACTGTTGCCGTTTCGGCAGAGAGGATATGACCTCGTGATTGGCTCGCGGGAGATTCGAGGTGCCAAGAGGGAACGAGAGCCTTTATATCGGCATCTAATGGGAAAGGCATTTAATTTGGTGGTCAGACTGCTGGCGGTTAGGGGTATACAGGATACCCAATGTGGTTTTAAGCTAATGAGTGAGAAAGCGGTGGAAGCGATTCTCCCCAAAATGCAGCTGTATCGGAAGGCAAGCTTACGGAGAGATCCTTTCACTGGTGCTTTTGATGTGGAGTTACTTTTTTTGGCGACCAAACTTGGTTTTCGGATTGCTGAAGTACCTGTTTACTGGACGCATATTAAAACAGACCGAGTAAATCCTATCAAGGATTCATGGCGCATGTTCATGGAAGTATTAAAGATTTGTTGGTTTAATTTAGGGGGATACTATCGGTGAAGGCATGAAGCTTTATGCAAAGATACATTTTAGGATTTGGTTGTGGTTATTGCCGGTAGTGGCTGGAATATACTCTGTCTATTCATTTTCCCAGACTGATCCCAATCAAGTATTTTTTTCGCAATCATGGTACTGGCAGTTTCAGAAATTTATGTGGAGATTGGGTTTCCAAGAGCGGTTATGGTCAGTCGGCATTTACTCTCTAATAATCTTGATTTGGTTTATTGTTTACCAAAAAATTTATACAGCGTTTGTAGCTGGACAATTGGTAAATAGACACATAATTCGGAGTTTAATTTTCACTATTGGTTTATTGCTTTTGGCCAACCCGGCGTTATCTTCAGATATCTATAACTACATTTTCAACGCTAAAATGGTGTGGGTGTACGGAGCTAATCCACATCGGCAAGTGGCACTTAATTTTCCAGACGATCAGTGGCTTAGATTCATGCACAATACTCATACTCCAGCGCCGTATGGTTATGGCTGGACGATGCTGTCTTTAGTACCTTCAGTCATTGGTCAAAACCATTTGAAGTTGACTTTATTGTTAGTGAAGATGTTTGTAGGAGCTTTTTTTGCTGGAGTCATTTTTTTCCAGAGTAAGATCGGAAAATTGTTAGCAGCGACAAAATGGCGAGAAGGAATAGTGTTGTTTGCACTTAATCCGTTGGTGCTTATAGAAACATTTGGTAACGGCCATAATGACGTGGTGATGATGGCGCTGGCTTTGGCCAGTATTTATTTGGCGCTACGGGCGAGTAGACAAAAAGGGTTACTCTTATGGGGAGCAAGCGGATTATTTTTTTTGGCGTCATATTCGATAAAATACGGTAGTATCGCTATTTTAGTAGGAGTGGGGTTGTGGTACGCACTTTCACTATTGAAGAAGAAATTCAGTTTAGGTGGGGCGTTAGCGATAGCACAGTTTAGTCCACTTTTAACAATTCGTTCGCAAAGGTTCTTGCCGTGGTATTTGATTTGGCCGCTATCGTTCATCCCGTTTATTAGCGAGAGGTGGTTGGTAAAACTTGCCTTATTTTTCTCGCTATCCAGCCTTTTAAGTTACCTACCACACCTATATCGAGGTGAATATACAATAGAGGTACAGAGGTTAAGGCAACTGATTACTTTTGGTTTGCCAATAATTCTGATTCTTTTTGAATGGATGAAAAAGGTTGACTGGTTAGGACTTAAACTTAAATGAAAATTGAAGCGACTAAAAAGCGTTGGCAGAAGGTGGTGGTAATTTTAATTTTACTGTTGGTGTTTGGAGTCAGTCGGTGGTACATACTCGTTTACCCCCCTTTTTACTATCGGGACCCACACGATCCCAACAGCGGGATTGGGTACTCTGATGTAAAACATGCTTCTGAGCGATATGCCAACATGTGGCGTTATGGTTTGACTCCCTACCGTGAACATTTATACGAGTACCCTCCTGGAGCAATTCCCTTGGTTTACTTGCCTTTGGTTTTGGATCAGGCTGGCATTGGTACGTATTATCCCAATTACCGATTCCAGATTTTTTTGATTGATGCTGTTATCTTTACCTGTCTTTATGTAGTTTTAAAAAGGAGGAAAAGTTCACCTTTAAAACAATTCCTAGCCTTAGGGTTTTATATTGGCGCTACCGCCATCGCCAAGGATTTCTTATACGACGGTTTAGACTTAGGCTTTATCGGGGCATTGACTCTGGCATTGTCCCTGCCGATTATAATTGGTCGTAAAACTTGGTTTTCAAAGCTATTTTTTTGGATCTTTTTTTGGCTGTCGACGGCGATTAAGCTCATGACTTTGCCTTTAGTCTTACCGTTTTTCTGGTTAAAGCGACGAGAGTGGCGGAAGGAGTTGGTTGCTTGTCTTTTGGGTTTTGTTATCGTTTGGGGTTTGCCTTTGGCCGCGTTTCGGTCGTCACTGTCAGTGATGTTGGTGTTTCACGCTCAAAGACCATTTAATTACGGATCTTTCGGAAAGTTTATTATTCAGACGATTAATGAGTTTACTGATACGGAAGAGCAAACTGACATTTTGCCTCACTACCCAATGGTGGGACCGGTGAGTACAGCGGTGACGAGGGTTTTTGCTTGGATTTTTCCCATAGCAGTTTTGGTAGTTTTGGGTTACAGTTTAGTACTGATTGAGCGAAAGCGGAGGCTAACGGAGGAAGGGCGATTGTATCTTCTGCTGCAGATTACCCTCATATATATTTTTACCGTGTTTTTAAGTAGTAAAATTTTTTCTAACCCCTTTCACATTTGGTATTTGCCGTTGCTTAGTTTGTATCCCTTTCGTTCTCTTCGACAACAGTTGGGATGCTATGGTTTGGCGATTTTACTACTGATGCTTGATACCACGCCGTGGTTACGGGCACCGATGGGTGCAGTTATGGGTCCAGTAAGTTGGTCGACGGTGCGGGGAATTTCTAGGTTTGTGCCAATGTGGTTATTGTGGTATTTATCTTTACGTTTACAACCAGCGAATAGGGTTGGGCGAGTGGCAGTCGAGCAAGACTGAATCAGTGAGTTAGGGGTGGTAGAATTAAATCATGGCTTCACGGAAGTGGTTGGTTAGCCTGCTAGCGGTGGCTTTTTTTGCTGCGACGCGGCTGGTGGGATTGACACGTTTGCCGATATTTGCCGATGAGGCAATCTATCTTCGGTGGGCACTCTTGGCGGGAAGTGAGCCAGCCAAGTACCTGTTTTTACCCATGCTTGATGGTAAACCGCCGCTTCATACCTGGTTGTTAATTCCTTGGGTTTATGTTTTCAATGATCCACTGTTGGCGGGTAGATTATTGTCGGTAGTGGTGGCAGTGGCCACTCTGGTAGTGATGGATCGGTTGATTCAATTTTTCTCTTCTCGGTTCAGCGATCGGGTGATCGGTTATTTACTTATGACCTTTGCCCCCTTTTGGTATTTTCACCAACGTCTGGCACTGGCAGAGCCGTTGCTGGCCCTATGGTTAGCCATGGCAATTCTTTACGGCTGTTTATTTTTAAGATATAAACGTTGGTATTACGTACTGCTATTTGGTTTTTCTTTTGGTTTATCTTTGGCGACGAAACCTAACGCCTTTTTCTTTATTCCGGTTTTGGCTTTATTACCGTGGTTAACTATCAGAACTGTTAGTCAGAAACTGAATTTAATTGAGCGATGGAAATCAGTTTATGTCACTCCTCAAGTGTTAACAATGGCTCTAGCTGGAATAGGGGGATTGACTTTTTTCTGGCTTTTATCCATCTCGCCTCTTTTTCCTCAATTGTTCCGACGCAGTTTAGACTATACCTTTTCTTTGGGGGAGTTGGCTCAAGGAGAATGGCGGTACGTTATTTTTCAGAGCGTACCTAGAATTCTCAAGTGGGCGGTACTTTATTTTACCCCTTTCCTGGTAGGTACGTGGTTATTTCCAAAGAGGTGGGGGAAGGCCGTGGCACTAATGGCGTTTATATACGTCCTGCCTTTGGTGATTATTGGTCGAGTTCTATATTCACGGCATTTGCTGCCGGTAGCCGTTCTTTTGACCCTACTAAGTGTTGCTAACTTGGGGGAGTGGTGGTTAAAAAAAAGTGGGCGTATGGTTTTTATCGGCCTAATAGCTTTATTCATCGGTTGGGGAGTAGTCTTTATGGTGGTGGCGGTAGCAAATCCTGATAGACTGTTTATTCCCCGGGAGGATTGGAGTCACTATTTAACAGAGTGGTCGTCGGGACATGGTATAGCTTCGGTACGGGATTTTGTTCGAGAGAGAAGTCAGTATACGCC
>MHDE01000022.1:0-4834 GCA_001803465.1 Microgenomates group bacterium RIFCSPHIGHO2_01_FULL_45_11
GCGACTATACTTCACCGACGCCGCCGACGCCCAGCCCCAGTCCCCAACCGGTGACTGACTTGGATGGAGATAACGATACGGATCTAAGGGATTTATTGCAATTTTTAGGCTTCTTTGGCGGTACTGGTCAAGGAGACTTTAATAATTCAGGTAGAGTGGATGTGTTTGACTTTGGGATTTTGGTGGGGAATTTTGGGAGCTAATTTTTAGCTTGACATTGTGTATAATTTTAAGTGATGAAGATACGAGTGATAGCCAGCCTGTTGAGCTTATTCTTGGTTGCTTTACTGGTGCCGGCTAAGACTTTTGCCCAAGCCGAAAATCCCTGGCCGATGGTGGCCGCTAACCCCCAGCGTACCTCTTATTCTCCCGAAAATCTCACCAGTCTTCATGGCTCGATGCGAGTCGAGTGGTACCGCCCGATCGAAGCTTATATTCCCCCCTACTCTCACGTCATTGCCGCTAATAATTTAATTTATGTCTCGACCGCCAAGGGTCTTTTTGCCCTTTATCTTACCGATTCCGATGGCACCGGACCTTTGCGTGAAGGCGATACCGCCTGGCGCTATGATACCCAACTGCCCTTAGGAAACTCACCTACCATCTTTGAAAACACGGTCTATGTTGGAGGCTTTGATAAGAAAATTCATGTATTAAATGCTACCACCGGTGCCCATCTTTGGTCCTACGATGGTGCTCTGGCTGGTTACAGCGCTAATCCCCTGGTCATTCGGGACAGTTACACCAACAACCAACCGGTGATTTTAGTCGGCAACCGGGATGGTTATTTTTACGCGATTGGCGGTCAAGGCCACACCACCCGCCAAGGCCAACTCTTATGGCGCTACCAAGCCACGGGACCGATCTATCAATCCGCTGCCTACAAAGACGGGGCGGTCTATTTCCCATCTAACGACGGCTATGCGTATGCTCTTTACGTAAATAACGGCAGCCAGAAATGGGGGGTTGGTCCACTCCCTAGTGATGGTTTCCATGCCTACTGGCCGGTAATCTACACCGATCCGGTCGCTAATGTCGATCGAGTAATCTTTACCGCTTCGGTTATCTACCGGCAAGACGATGATCCAGGAGATGCTAACAAATCCGGTGATGTATTTTGGAATGATACTAGTGATTATATTCTGGGTGACCCGGTCACCGATCCGGCGATTTTAAACGAACCGTGGGTTCAAGGGAGAACCGTGCGCGATTTTGCCAATGTCTCAGAATTCTACGAAAACAACCCCGACAATGACCCGGTCAAACACAAACCTTGGCAGCGGGCTTGGTTTGTCTTAAACGCCGATAACGGTACCGAATTTACTACCAGAATCGATGGTGACAACTACCCCGAATATGCCCCCATCGCCACCCTCTACACCCGCTCCGGTCAATTCTACCCTCCCGCCATTGGCACCGACAATATGCCTTATACCACCAACCGTTACTGGGTTAACCCCGGCATTGTCAGTGCCGGTCGGGTTCTAGCCTGGCGTATGGGTACCCGCTATGTCAAAGTTTTAAGCCAACTGGCCTCGATGGCTGAAGACGAACCCAATGCGGTATCAGCGAGCTTTAACACTGTTTACCGCGCCATGGCCCTAGATCGAAGTGCTGACTGGATGAGTATCAACGCATCTGGCGCTGGCGGTTTTTGGGGTTATGGCTCCAGTCAAGGCTTCTTAGATAATCAAGCTCCAGGTTATGATGAAATGTGGTACAACACCGGTACCCTAGACCGACTCCATGGTAATTTTGGGTATAAGACAACCGACCCTAATCACACTTACCCCAACATGACCTACCTTAATGGCATTTACAATGGCCATGGGTATCCTAATCCACTCATTCCTTATCGAGGCAAATTGATTAGCCACCGGAGCAATACCATCGTCGTCTATGGGACCGGCACCTCCCGGGGCAAAGTTTCACTGCTTAAAATCAACTCTCAAGCAACTGATGCTGTCTCTCTTCCTTCAGTGGATACTCTCAAACAACGCTTAGATAACGAGATTCAAAAGATTATCACTGCCGGTCACCTTAAACCTGGTTATTATAATCAAGGTCAATTCGTCCATGGTTACCGAGAATTAAAAAATTACTTTACCTCTCCCTCAGAAACACTCTTGACTCTGGCCGCGGCCGAACCATACGTCAATAGCACTTTACTTCCCCAACTGCGTACCTACCTGCATAACGAATTCACTACCTATTACAATCCGCCCAATGGCCTGATTTATGACGAGATCGGCTGGGCGGACGGTGTCAGCCGTGAAGGCTGGGCTATACCTCCAGAAGTTTTAAGCCGTTACGCCGCTTTTCCCAAACGCGAGACCGCCTACTTTAGCCCCGGTTGGCAGTATCACCCCCTGGGTCCTTACGCCCTCTATAAATTTGCCCAGGCGATACGAACTACGTATCCCAACGACGTTACCGCCGCTTACTCGGTTGCTAAACGCCTGGTCAATTCTTTCAACGATAGTTCAATTTCCGAATCGACCTTCACCCAATACCCTTACCGGCGTAACGCCTACATTTCCGGCTATATTGGTTTCCTTTATCTACAAAAATTGGTCTATAACCTCACTCCCCAACAAACCTGTACTGCCCTCCCCAGCTCCGAACAAGCTATTTGCACCCAAGCCCTGAATCGCCTTAATGCTTTATTAACCGCCAAAGTCAATAATTTTTCCAAAGACACTCCCTTTACTAACATTGATTCTGATCATACCCGTAGCTTAAACATAGCCCGAAATTTCCTGTGGATGGTACCGGAGTATTACGCCGAATTACAAAGTCGTAATTTATTGACCACTCACCAAAACCAGGTTAATCAGGCTTTGACCGAATACAATTTTCTTGGCGCCTACTGGCTTGCCCATGGTTTTGAAGCCATTGTCGACGAAGGCGCGCAACAACATTTATATGATTCCCCCGCCCTTTTCCAGGCTAAAGCTTGGGTCTTAGATCAAAAGCGTGAGGAGCTTTATAAATACCTGGATGCCCCAGTTTTCGCTCGCGGTGATCTTTACTACCTCCAAAACCTGGTCGCTACTATCAAGGCATCTGCCTCTGGACCGGAACCCTCGCCGTCGCCGACGCCGCCACCGGCGACTGATCTTGATGGCGATGGGGATACGGATGTAAGAGACTTACTGCAATTTTTAGGCTTCTTTGGCGGTACTGGTCAAGGAGACTTTAATAATTCCGGTAGAGTGGATGTATTTGACTTTGGGATTTTGGTGGGGAGTTTTGGTTAATAGGCTTCGTTGATTTTTTGTACCATTAATTTAACTGGTAAGTCCGGTGGTTCACCAAACGCCACACATAGACAAAAGTCTACCAACTCTGTAAAATCTTCTTAGGATGAGAAAACTGATTGGATTTATTCCGGTTTTAATTTTATTTTTCTTAAGTTCCCAAAGTGTAACTGCGCAAGTTGACCCCAATCTTAATGCCCGTCTGCAACAAGGACCGTTAATCATTAATTATGACGATGTCGCCCTCTTTTATACTATACCCGATCTGTATATTCAACGGGCTAGGGCTATCACCATGACATTCATGGACCGGTCTGTGGGCAACAATATCCATGAATTCTTGAGTTGTCTTGAACATGATTGGGTAAACCAAACAGCATGGTACTGTAAGGCTGGGTTAACTGAGGCTGAATACAACGTTCCGCGCGATAACTATTACCTCAGAACTAATTGGGAGTTTTTGTGGTCTGATGCTAATTTATGGGAAGAAGTGACACGGGATTTTTTTACCAGAGCTGTTCCGACTCGGACTACCCAAAACGTGCTTACCTTCCAAATAAATTATCTAGGCCTGTTTGATGACTCGCATATAAATGACCCGCCAGGGGGGCCAATTTATAACTGGACACCCGGCTACTTCTATGGCTACCCAGAAGTAGCTAACCGCTACGACATATCCGACGTGGAACAACTTCAGCGCGACCGGCCAGGCCAAGTCTTTTTCCATTGGACATCTAGCTTGGCACGCATTATCGGCACTGAGAGTTCAGCAATATTTAATACCCGCACCCGGCAATATGTCAATGACAATCACCAGATACTTTTTGACTACGCCGATATTATGTCCCACTCACCCACCAACGCAACTTGTTCATATAATGGCTATCCCGCTCTCTGCGCTAACTATACCGATGAACCAGATGGCGGTCACTTGAACGCCCGAGGGGGTTTGCGAATCGGGAAAGCCTACTGGGTTCTCATGGCCCAAATTGCCGGTTGGAATCCGGGAGGAGTAACTCCTACTCCTACTCCCACCCCCACTCCTACTCCCTCACCAACTGTCAGCCCGTCACCAACGCCTTCTGCTACCCCAGCATCGGTGACAGATCTGGATGGAGATAATGATACGGATCTAAGAGATTTATTGCAATTTATCCTGCAGTATGGCGGCACTGGACAGGGAGACTTTAATAATTCCGGTAGGGTGGATGTATTTGACTTTGGGATTTTGGTGGGGAGTTTTGGATTGTAGGAAGAATTCCTGATTGTTACCGAGTTCTTTTCCCCCCTTCGCGTAATACCCGAGCGTAAGCCTATTTTCACTATTTTCTCTAGAAATTAAATTTGCTACCATAGCCTTATGATTACCAAACGCCAGGTATTAACATTGATAATACTGGTAGCTATTGGTTATTGGTTAAACCCCGAGCGGGCTTTCGCCCAGACGCCTACCCCTGATCCCAATGATTGGTATACCACTGCTGCAAATTTCAAACGGGAAAGTCGCACCAACGCCCAAGTTACCGGCAGATTGTATGTGGAATGGTACCGCCCGATTGAAGCCTACATTGACC
>MHDE01000022.1:4870-13570 GCA_001803465.1 Microgenomates group bacterium RIFCSPHIGHO2_01_FULL_45_11
ATCTAGCAACCAGCCGCGGTCTGTATGTTTATAACGCCAGCGACGGGGCGGCGGTTTGGAAATATGACACCGAAATGCCTGTTTACACGCCTACGGTTGTCAATGGTGTTGTTTACTTTGGCAGCTTTGATAAAAAAGTCCATGCCTTAAATGCTAGTAACGGCACCCAGCTCTGGGAATTTACCGGCGCCAGAGCCGGGTTCTCCGCCTCTCCGGTGGTAGCTAATGACAAAGTGTATATCGGCGGCCGTGACGGCTATTTCTATGCCTTAAATACCAATAACGGCAGTTTAGCCTGGCAATACCCTGCCAACGGCCAAAATCCTTTAGGCCCCATCCTCATCTCTCCCGCTTACGACAATAACACCCTCTTCTTTGCTTCCCAAAATATGAAAGCTTATGCCTTAAATGCCACGACCGGCGCTAAAGTCTGGGAATCGGCCACGCTTCCCGGCTCCCAATACCAATCCTTCTGGCCGGTCATCTACCAAAATTGGGTGATTTTCTCTGCATCAGAGGATTTCCGCAACGGTAAACGACCCGGCCAAGCTAGTCCCCTTTATTCAGACCAGATCTGTGATATGTATCCGGAGCTTAATTGCAACCCGTACCCCACTTCTTATGGTCCTTACTATCTTGGGCCGACCGTCTCACCTCCCAGTTGGGCCGGTGGGATGACTACTTACAACGCCGCCCCCAGAGTGACCGAGTACTTTGAAAACCATGGTTACACCTTGGTTGACCAAAATAAATACAAACCGTGGCGGCGACCGTACGCAATGATCAACAAATCTAACGGTACCGAATACACCTTTGATTCTGATAGTGATGGTTATCCCGAATATTTACCCGCCGTCTATTTTGGCACCGGCTCCGGCAACGATTACCCCCCCATTGTTGGTGCCACTGGCAACCTCCACTTTAACAGTACCCTGTATGCATCCGGTGACCCTAAGGGCACGGTGTTTGCTTGGAATCCTCTCAATCCCACCTATGTTGCCATGTCTGGCACTGGTGGTTTTCAGATCGGGGCTACTGCCGAACCGCAATCGATATCAGCTGGCGGCAATACTTTTTTCCGCAGTGTGTGTTGTGACCGTTTGGCCGACACATTTTCCCTTACCGGTGGGGGTATTCTCTGGCAGTACGACTTGAATGCCAAAGCCCCTGGTTATAACGATGTGTGGACCATCCTCGATTGCGGCCAACCCAATCTCTGTGGTTTTTACTCCGGCCCCAACGACTCACCCAATGGTCTCTATCACAGTCATGGTGACCAAAACCCGTTCGTTACCCATCAAAACAAAGTGTTTATCCACCGGGGCAATTCTTTGATTGCCTTTAGTGCCAGCGGCGGTTCACGCCGCTTAGCCAATCAGACGATAACCGCCAAACAAGACCAAGCACCAGCCGTGTCGGTCGATATGCTCAAAAGCCGCCTGGAATTTGAGGTTAATAAGCACGTTACTGCTGGGCATCTGCGGCCCGGGTATTACAATGTCAATCAATTCATGTATGACTACATCTCGGATTACTTTAATAATCCTGGGGATACCCTCTATACCCTTTCTATTGCCTACCCCCACATAACCAATTCCGCTGCTAATAACAATCTTAAAACCCGTTTAAAAACTTTCCTCGATCAGGAATATCAAACTTATTTACAAAACAACGCTTATGCTACTAGCGGCTGGTCAACTGGCCAAGCTCGTGAAGATATGACTTTCCCCCCAGATATTGCCCCTGATTTTGCCACTTTCGGTCCCGGCTTTGGTACCTCAGGCGCTTCTTACAATTACCCACCTCAAAATCTATATGCCATGTATGTCTATGCTAAATACGTTTTGACGGGTGATGCCACTGCCCAAAATAATGTCTATACCCGAGCCCGCACTCTCCTTTCTAACGGTACCATACCCCAATCCGCTCCCTGTCTAAGCGGCTCTCAAAACGTCTGGGAAATGAACTCGTGGATGGCTGGTTACCAAGGTTATCTCAGCCTTCAAGCTTTAACCTCCGATACCACGCTAAGAAGCACCATTCAGAACGCCCTAGCCAATGCCAAAACTTGTCGCTGGAATAATTTCAGTCAAAACACTCCCTTCACCGGTACTGATGAACCAAGCTACCACAAACGTAATATGAATATTGCCCGAAATTTCTTGGGATTAGTACCAGAAATTGCCGATGCTTATGCCGCCAACATCAACAGTCAAGTTAATAACGCTTTATCCGATTACAACACTATTGCTCCTTACTGGTTTGTTGCCCGTTATGAAGCGGCCCAGGGTGAATCGGTGATGCAGTCTCTCTATGATTATCCGGCGCTTTTCCAGGCTAAAGCCTGGATTCAGAATGAGTCTCGGGAAAATCTTTACAAATATCTGGACACTCCAGCCTTTGAACGAGGGGATCTCTTCTATATCCAAAACCTGGTAGCCACTATCGAAGCGCCTACCTCGGGACCAGAGCCAACACCTTTACCTACTCCACCCCCAGCGACTGACTTGGATGGCGATGGGGATACTGACCTTAGGGATTTATTGCAATTTTTAGGCTTCTTTGGCGGTACTGGTCAAGGGGACTTTAATAATTCAGGCAGAGTGGATGTATTTGACTTTGGGATTTTGGTGGGGAATTTCGGCCGATAGCTTAAATTATGAGGTCTGGTAACTACGGTTTGCCGCTTGTCTATTCCCTCTTGCCTCTGGCTTTGCTACCATCAAGCTATGATCGGTAACCAGCCAAAACTTTTGGCGTCTGTAATTCTAGCTACCTTTAGCCTTTCGCTTTTAACTTTACACTTGGCATTTTTAACTAAAGCCAACGCTGCTCCACCAGGTAACCCTCAAGATTGGCAGTTGACTTTTACCGATGAGTTCGACGGCAATGAGTTGAACCGGGCTATCTGGACTACTAAATATGGCTACGATACGGGCAGGGGGGATAGAACTAATAATGATGACGAACGCGAGTGGTATGTTGATGATGCATTCAACCTCCAAAACGAGATCCTGTCTATCACTACCAAAAGTGAATGTTTAGCTTCTGTCCAGAGGCCCGATATTTACCCTCCTTATAATTGTACCGACTTCCCCTACACTTCTGGCATTATCACCACCCAAACCAGCTTTACCCAAAAGTACGGTTATTTTGAAATTCGAATGAAGGTGCCACCTGGGGTCGGCTTTTGGCCGGCGTTTTGGCTGATGCCTCAAATGCATGACCCTGTCTATTGGCCTCCGGAAATCGATATCATGGAAAACTTTGGTCGGAATGTCAATACTATCCGCTTTGGCCATATCTACTCACCCTACTATCCGAACCCAGCTTTCGGCCAGTGGGGCGGCCGTCATGGTATGGATTACACCGACTTCGGTATAGATTATTCTGCTGACTACCATCTCTACTCTATTGACTGGGAACCTACTGGTATCACTTGGTATATCGATAATGTCCCGCGTTTCCAAAATTCAGAGCATCTACCCCCCGGTACTTTGACTCCCGGCACGATGTATATCTTGATCAATTTGGCTGTCGGTGGGGGTTTGGCCCAAGAACCTACTCCAGATACAGTCTTTCCAAATTACTTACAAATCGATTATGTCCGGGTATATCAAAAAACTGCTCCTACACCTCAACCGACTGCTTCCCCACCACCGGTGACTGACTTGGATGGAGATAACGATACTGATCTAAGGGATTTACTGCAATTTTTAGGCTTCTTTGGCGGTACTGGTCAAGGAGACTTTAATAATTCAGGTAGAGTGGATGTGTTTGATTTTTCACTGCTGGTGGCTAATTTTGGCCGTTAAGCAGTGAAAAACATCGGTTCTGCAAAGCAGAACGTAGATATTTTGGGATTTTGGTGGGGAATTTTGGGAGCTAATTTTTAGCTTGACATTGTGTATAATTTTTTCAAATGATGAAGATACGAGTGATAGCCACCCTGTTAACTTTAGGTATGGTTGCTTTAGTGGCGCCGGCCACGTCTAGGGCTCAAACGCCGACTCACCCCTTTATGATCGTCCGTGAGGATCAGTACTCATCCCTACGAGCACGCGCCACCCAGGAACCCTGGGCGGGTATGAAACAAGACGCCATTGCCGACTGCCAGGCGTTGTCATATTTGGATGCCAATAACCAGCCGCCGGTGGAGCGTTGGAAAAGCTACCGAGTGCGGGACATTGCCAGTGCCTGCTCCCTGGCCTATATCCTCGATGACCCCAACAAAACCAACTACCGCCAAAAACTGATTAGCACCTTCGATCTCGCCTGGCCGGATATCCGCAGCCAACAAATCGCTGTTCCCATGAACTACGAATATCAACCGCCGGCCGCCTCGGCGTTCCTCAATACCGTGCTCGCCCTGGATATTATCCATGATGACCTCACCTCCACCGAATTAACCCGACAAGAAAGCTACATGTCTGATCAATTCATCTATTTTTCCACCTCCCCCCTTTACTTTCGCTACCCGCCCATGGGCGCCGCCGTCGCCACTGCCTGGCTTTTGTATAAAAAGAACGAATCCCTCCCTGCCAATCCCAGTTGTGATCCCCAATGGGAGTGCTGTACGAATTTAGCCTGCTGGAAAGATCTTTATAAAAATGGCTGGGAAACACCCATCGCCCTCGACGGCATCCTCACCCGTTTGTCTACAAGCGGGGTGTATACCGAAGGCAGTCTTTATGGCTACACTGCCTTTTCCCATATCCGGGATGATCGGACGTATCTAATTGATATCTTGGAGTTTACCGGCGAAGATAACACCTTGTATAGTGACCCCAAACTGGCTGGCGTCTACGAATGGCTCTATGGCTACGCCGCTAGCCCCAATGGCCTGACTATTCCCTTTGGCGACTCCTCCGATTTCCAAAGTATTTACGACATTGCCGAAGAAGTCACTAATTTTGTGGAAAGCCCCCGGATTGCCAGCGCCGGTAAATTCAGCTCTATAGCTGGTCAATCCGCCATGTGGCGGTATGGTAATCGCGTTCTTCCCGGACGGTTGCTCCACTATGTCTTATTACCCAGCTCGCTTCCTGCCGCTACCAGCCCGCCCAGCCGAATCTTTAGGGATGGGGGTGCTTTCTTTCTTGAGCCAAATGCTACCCAGAATTCTCTATATGGCGCGCTCTGGAACGTCAACGCCGCCGCCGCAGATAGCTTTCATAAACATAAAGATGTCAATGCTGTCACCATTTCCGGATATGGTGAACCTCTGCTTTTAAATGTTGGTTTTTGCGGCACCGGTAATGATTGCACGCAAATGTCTTTTGATGTAGTCTCCAATCGCGCCGTTTCCAACAATACTGGTCTAATTAACTACACTATTGGTTCACCTACCTCTCCCAGTACTGTCAATGATCATCAAAGCAAAGCCGGCGGCTTTGTGATCGAAGGTTTTACCAATCCTATCGCTGGTTTCGATTATGCCCTGGGTGATTCAGGTCAAGCCCTGCCCAACGGCACTCATCTTCGGTCGTTGATCTTTGTTCACCCCCAAAACAACCAACCTGGATATTTTGCCACCCTTGACCAGCTCACCCCCAGTGACGGCTCAACCAGAGTTAATTTGGCTTTCCACCCCCATACCGATAACCCCGAAGTTATCACCGCCAATACCGAATATTTATCCCGACCTGGACCATCTAGTGATCCCAATATTGTCAGTAATGCCACTGCCCGCTTAGCTATCTTTCTAGCCACCCCACCCATCAGTGTTGACTTAGTCCCTGGCATCTTAGCCCACTGGCTGGAATTTAACCAATTTAGTTCTTACACCGGTCAATATCTCTTTAACACGTACACCACTGCCGCTAACCAAACCAAACAAATCTGGACCATCCTCTTTCCATTTGATAGCACTCATCCCAAACCTAGCTTCACGCGTCTTTCGGGTACTGGATATACCGGGGCTACCATTAATTTTCCCAATTCAATTACCGACACTTTAGTCGAAGCCAATTCTACCCAAGCGCAAGCGATTGGCACCACTACCTTTCGCGCGGCGGCCGTTGTCTATCGTCAGCAAAATGCCCAAAACGTCTTTTATTTCGCTAAACAAGCTACCGGCTTCCAAAATAATAACGTCGGGTTTAACAGTGGCACTCCTATTACTGTTCATTTAAAGGGCACCCAAGGCTCAATTATCTCTCCCGGGACTCAAGTGGTCTTTACTTATCCTGGCATTACCGGCGTTAAGCTTAATGGTGATTCGATCACGGTCATCCCGGTTACCGAAGGCGTCCAAGCCACTATCCCCGCCGGCACCTACAACTTGGAATTGGTGGCGGCAACTTCCCCTTCGCCTACTCCACCCCCCGCGACTGACCTGGATGGAGATAACGATACGGATCTAAGGGATTTACTGCAATTTTTAGGCTTCTTTGGCGGTACTGGTCAAGGAGACTTTAATAATTCCGGCAGGGTGGATGTATTTGATTTTTCACTGTTGGTGGGGAATTTTGGACGATAGTTCGAGCTACGATTACTTAGATGGACAGAAGGCTATAGTGCTTTGATATGTCAGTAAATTCTGGGGATTTTTGCTATTCTAGAACTAATGAAGCTCAGTAGAGTTGTTCTTAGCGGAGGGTTGTTTTGGGTCACGATGACCTCGTCTGTTTTTGCCCAAACTCCGACCCCCTATGACTCCGGCCTAACTGAACCATTTATCACTCCCGCCCCAGTGACTGGCCGGACCCTGTCAGTCACTGCCTATAATGAAAACGCTATCCGCACCGCCTTGAACACCGCCGTTGCCGGTGACGAGATCTATCTCCCAGACGGTCTGTATACCATTACCAGCGGGGATATTCCTTTAAAGTCCGGGGTTTCGATCCGCGGCCAATCCCGCATTGGCACCATTTTGCAAACCTCACTTACCGCCCAACCCTACGCTGTTTTCACTGCCGCCCAGGGTACGACCAATTTCACTTTAAGTCATTTCTCAATCAACCTGAACCCGGGTACCACCCCCACCAAGTCAGGTATCCGTCTGGGGACCGGTACACCCATCAACGATAATAGTACTTACCTACCAGTCACCCGGGTCCGTCTCGATGACCTTCTCATCGAAGGTTACGAAAAATTCGGGGTTCAACTGGAAAACACCATTCATGTAGAGGTCCAAAACAGCCTGATCCGTAACGCTGCCGCTCTGGGTGACGGTGGTCAAGGTTATGGTATTATGGTGGCTTTTGACCAGAGCCGCGATAATTGGTTTCATGATAATGACATTGGTCCGGTCATTCGCCATGGTATTCTCATGCAATACCGCGCCCACCACAACTTGGTCGAGCACAATACGGTCTACGACACAGTAAGTGATGCTATCGACTTCCATGGCGAAGATGAATATTCCAACGAAGTTCGTTATAATACCGTTTCCAATTGTCCCCAGAACTACTCAGCCGGCATCGGTGTCGGTGAATTTTCCGGCACCATCGGTTCCACGACTGAACACGATAATTCCGGTCCGCACAACTGGATCCACCACAATGAAGTTTACAACTGCGTTTATGGCCTGCGGATAGTTAACAATTCCAATTACACCTACATCGAAGACAACTCTTTTCATCACAATGTCACTGCCGGGGTTCAAGCCGATCTAGCCCCCATGGACCATATTTATTTCTTTAGAAACATCATCCAAAACAATCCTCAAGGAGTAAGACTGACCGACGTGACCTATGCCTATCTCGAAAGTAACACCATCACCCAAAATCTTGGTTATGGACTCTGGACCAACCTCGGCACCACCAATTACTACATCGTTGGTAATACGATCACCAATAACGGCATTAATGTCTACCTCGGTAGCCCCAATGGCTACTATTCCAGTGCAACACCCACCCCTACTCCCTTACCCACGGTCAGCCCGTCACCAACGCCGTCAGCTACTCCAGCACCGGCAACTGATCTTGACGGCGATATCGATACGGATCTAAGGGATTTATTGCAATTTTTAGGCTTCTTTGGCGGTACTGGTCAAGGAGACTTTAATAATTCAGGTAGAGTGGATGTGTTTGATTTTTCACTGCTGGTGGCTAATTTTGGCCGTTAAGCAGTGAAAAACATCGGTTCTGCAAAGCAGAACGTAGATATTTTGGGATTTTGGTGGGGAATTTTGGACGGTAAGAAACACTTACTGTAACGCTTCGTCGATAGCCGTTTCAAAGGCGGAGAGAGGTTGGGCGCCGACAACCATTTTGGCGTTGATAAAGAAGGTGGGGGTGCCGGTAGCTCCGATTTTAGTAGCCAGGGCCGAATCAGCATCGATGGCAACGTTGTATTTGCCAGTATCGAAACACGAGTTAAATTGAGTAGAATTTAAACCCAGTTCTTGGGCATAGCCTTTGAAAGTGTCGGTGGCATCGGCGAGGGCACTCCATTGGTCTTGGCGGCCAAATAAAGCATCGTGCATTTCCCAATATTTTTCTTGATCGCCGGCGCAGCGAGCTGCTAAGGCGGCTGGTTTGGCGTTCGGGTGAAAGGCTAAAGGCAGGTCACGAACCAGGTATCTGACTTGACCGGTTTTAATATATTTTTCCTGAATTTGAGGGTCGGTTTGACTAAAATGACGCGAACAATAAGGGCACTGATAGTCGGTAAACTCGACCATGGTGATTGGGGCGGAATCCTCACCGCGGCTGGCGGCGGGATTGTTGAGAATTTGCTGCCATTGGTCAGCGG
>MHDE01000022.1:13593-37795 GCA_001803465.1 Microgenomates group bacterium RIFCSPHIGHO2_01_FULL_45_11
GCAGCGGGCGCGGGAGTGCCGGCCGCTTGGGTTCCAGCGACGGAGGATTTACCGCCGGTCTTTTCATAGACTTGGAGTTTACCCCAGAGCATGCCTAAAGCAAAAACGGCGCCGATGAGAACAACTACTAGAATGGGGAGGATTTTTTCTTGAAGAATAACTTTGGCCATAAATACCGGGTTACTATAACGGGATTTAAAGGATTAGTCAACCAAGAGAAAGAGTGAAGAGACAATAGTGAATAGACAATGGACAACAGTACATAGAAGAATAGTATTACGTATTTGGTATTTGGTGATAAGCTATCTGCTAGTTGCTATCTCCTATACCCTATCACCTATTCCCTCCTCGGAGGCGCATGGCAGCAGCGATACGATCAACAGCAACCAGATAAGCCCCGGTACGAAGATTGACTTTTTGCTTAAGGCTGACGTTCCAGGCGGCGGTAAAGGCTTGGTCGATGATGACTTCGAGTTTTTTGAAAACTTCGGCTTTTTCCCAATAATAGCCTTGATTATTTTGTACCCATTCAAAGTAACTGACTGTTACGCCACCGGCGTTGCTTAAAACGTCGGGGGCGGAAAGGATACCGCGTTGGTTGAGAATGGTATCGGCCTCTGGAGTAACCGGACCGTTGGCCATTTCGATGATAGCTTTAGCCTTGATCTTTTGCGCATTATCTTTGGTAATGACATTTTCGAGGGCGGCGGGGACGATGATGTCAACGTTGAGTTCCAGTAAGTCGGCGTTGGTGATGGTTTTTCCTTTCTTCAAGTCGCAGACCGAACCGACGCAGTAGCAGCCGGCGATTTTACCCTTGTCCTGTTTGCACTCTAGTGTCAACTTCGGATTGAGGCCTTCGGGAACGTAAATGCCTCCTTGGCTGTCAGAGGCAGCCACTACTTTAAAGCCCAGTTTATCGGCAAAATAGGCAAACCAGTAGCCGACGTTGCCAAAACCCTGAATGGCAATAGTGGTGGTTTTAGGTTTAAGGTTTAGTTTTTTAGCTAAGCGGGTGAGGATGAATGAACCACCTAAGCCCGTGGCTTCTTCCCTGCCGAGCGATCCGCCGATGGCGACGGGTTTACCGGTGAGAACGCCAGGCTCTTGGTGGCCGACGGTTTTCTCGTATTCGTCTAACATCCAGGCCATGATTTGAGCGTTGGTGTTGACGTCGGGCGCAGGGACGTCAATCCAACTGCCGAGGTGGGGGGTGAGCCAATGGATGTAGGCGCGACTTAAGCGCTCTAATTCTGACTGAGATAAGGCTTTGGGGTCAACGATAATGCCGCCCTTGGCACCGCCAAAGGGAATGCCGACTGTCGCACATTTAACACTCATCCAGATGGAGAGGGCTTTGACTTCGTCGATGCTGACTTGGGGATGATAGCGAATGCCGCCTTTATAAGGGCCGCGACTGTTATTGTGTTGGCTCCGAAAGGCGGGAAATGCCTTGATTTTGCCGTTGTCCAGCTTGATTTTGAGAGTTGTTTGATGGAATTTTTGAGGTTTCAATAATTGGTTGAAGAGGTGGGTTTCAAGATTAAGAGTCTTAGCAACTGTTTTCAGTTGCATTTTGGCGTTGTTGTATGGATTATTCATACTATTGGCTTTCGTCGGTCACCCCATCAGCGTCGATGGAAATTTATGTCTATCTATCATACCATTTGTCAAGGTGATGTGCCGACGGTTTTTACACTTGTTTGGTTTCCAACCACTTTTGGGCATCGAGAGCAGCCATGCAGCCAAAGCCGGCGGCGGTGACGGCTTGGCGGTAGCGAAAGTCAACCGCATCTCCGGCGGCAAAGATACCAGCAACGCTGGTCATAGTGGGAAATTTGATAAGTTTATTTTCGTCGAGATGAGCGTTGGCTAAAGTCAGACCTTTTTGGGATAAACCTAGTCGGGTAATGATATATTTTTGGGCATCGAGTTCTAGTTGGTCTACAAAAATTTCCGTAGATGGTTTGTGTCCAATAGCAATAAAAACACCGTCTGAGGGCAGTTGTTTTTCTTCGCCTGTTTTATTGTTTTTGACGCTGATTGATTCTACCTTTTGAGCGCCGGTAATTTTAACCAGTTCGGTGTTCCACAACACGGAAACTTTATCGGAATGACCGTCAATGAACCTTTGCTGGAGGATTTTTGCGGCACGGAACTTGTCCCGACGATGAACCAGGGTAACTGATCGGGTAAACTTTAGCAAGGCGTTGGCTTCCTCCATGGCCGTGTCGCCGCCGCCGACGACAAAGGTAACTTTATCCTTATAGAAAGGAGCGTCGCAAACGGCGCAAGTAGAAACACCTCGGCCCATCAATTCCGACTCTCCGGGAATGCCAAGCAAATTGGCTTCGGCGCCGGTGGCAATGATGACGGCCTCTCCCATATATTCGGCAGCGCCGACAAAGACGCGAAAGGGGTGGGAGGTAAAATCAACCCGGGTGACATTTTTGTTGATAATTTCGGTGCCAAAGCGGACTGCCTGTTGGCGCATAATCTGCATCAGCTTTGGGCCAAGAATACCCTGATCAAAACCGGGAAAGTTTTCTACTTTGGTAGTAAGCATGAGCTGACCACCGGATGGTTCTCCGGCAAAGACAATAGGGTTTAACTGATCTCGGGCGGCGTAGATAGCCGCAGTATAGCCGGCGGGGCCGGAGCCAATGATGATGAGCTGATGAGCTGACATAATAACTAGACTTTATCAATTAGATCTTTGTATCCCCGTTCTCCTCCATAACCAATTTTTCTTTCGACTTCTTGACCCGCCTTAAATAAGACAACGGTGGGAATGCTCATGACACCGTACTTTTGGGCCAAGTCTTGATTGGCGTCGACATCAACTTTGACGATATCAACTTTGCCGGTAAACTCGTCAGCTAATTTATCCAAAATGGGAGCGGCAAGTTGGCAGGGACCACACCAGTCGGCGTAAAAATCGACGAGGACGGGGTTTTGAGCTTTTAGGACTTTGGCATCAAAGTCTGATTGGGTAACATGAGTTGCGGGCATAGAACCTCCACTTTCTATTCATTTTTTCTTTTAAATAACATTGAATAGATTTTTCAGTAATCTGTCTAAGGTTTTTTGCCGGTTGGTGCGAGCACATTTGACCGCTTCGCTAGTTAAGAGGTCTTTACCGACGCGGCCCAAGGCCTGGCGAACGGCGATGACTTGCTGGACGATGTCGAGGCAATCGCGGCTATCCGCATACATTTTTTGGATGCCTTTAATTTGGCCTTCAATGCGATTTAAACGGGAAACCATGGTGTCCATGTAAACAATGTACTCCCCACCAGTATATTTGTCAAGCGATTAGAAAAACATCAACCATGAGGCGATTACCGCCAACAACAATCCTAAAGACAATTTCATCCACTTCTCAGCCTTATGTTCCCATTCTTTGAGTTCGATTATTTGTTTACCTTTCCAGACAACAACAAGAACTATGATCAAGGGTAAGACGAAAAGGAAATTGTAATAGAGGAAATAACTGATGACGAGAGCGAGGGGGAGGCCGGCGTTGGCTAAGACAGTGGCAGTACCGACGTACAATGGCAAAGAACAAGGAGTTTCAAAGAGAGTAACGAGAATACCGAGGAGAACAACTGATGGCATAGAGGCGGTCTCGATGAGTTTGATGAGTTTGCCTTTGGTAATACCGGGAATCCTCAAGTGAATAGGTGAATTGGGCCAGACGACGTCTTTGAGCATAATGAAAGCGGCTAAGCCTAAGATAGTACCGACAACTTTGTTGACGAGGCTAGTGGCGATAAGTTCTTGTAACTGGCTGATAGTCGAGTAAAAAGCGAGGCCAACAACAAGGTAGGTTATAAAGATGGCGCCGATATAGAGACTCCCGAGCTGTAAAACCTTATGGGGCTTTTTGGCAAAGACGATGAGATATCCTAAAAGCATGACCATCATGCCGATGGCGCAGGGATTAACGCCGTCGGCCAGGCCAGCGAGGGTGACGAGGGGAAAACTGACTAAGCCACCCTGGCTTTCTAGATAACAGCCGATAGCGGTACAGGGTTCCATGAGGGGAAGAGTAGCACAAGTAGAACAAGTAGAAAAGAATGAGATGTTTGGCTGTTTCTAACTTATCACTTATACACTGTTAGGAGCAGTCTTTAAGAGTTCTTGAGGAGAAGTAAAGAGGGTGACGAGGTCGCGGAGGTCTTCGCTGACGAGGACGTCGAGGTAGTCAGACGGGGATGAATGGTTGTCGGTCATGCCGACGGCGATATCGGCGACTTTTAAGGCTGAACCATCGGTTAGGGGGTCACCGATCATAACTACCCGGTTGCCTTTTTCGCGTAAGCGGTTGATGGCGATCGGTTTTTCCTCAGGAGTAACGCCGGCCAGAACAGAAGTAATGCCAGCTTCCCTGGCTACCACTTGGGCGGTGCGTTCATTATCACCGGTGATGAGCCAGATTTTATTACCCAACTGGTTTAACTGACTGATAACTTCCTGAGCGTATGGCTTGAGTGGGTCACTGGTGGCAATGATGCCTTCGATGCTACCGGCGACGGCGACAACAATGGTGGTGTAGCCGAGTTGCTCGAGTTCAACGATGTCCGGCTCGATGAAAATGGTGTCGATGCCTAAACTTTTCATGAGGGTCGGCCGGCCAACCGCTACGGGGATGGCGTTGACTTTGCCGGTAACACCGTAGCCGGTTTTGACGGCAAAATCGGTGACTGCCAAATTGGCCAGAATTTGAGCCAAGTGGTTATCGGTTTTAGACCGACGTTGGCTCCAGTCAACCACCGCCTTGGCCAACGGATGTTGGCTATTATTCTCAACGGCGGCGGCCAGGGCTAAAAAACGAATTAAGCGGTCGCGATCATCGACATGAATACCGCGAATGTCAGCCACGGTGGGTTTACCTTGAGTAAGGGTGCCGCTTTTATCGATGACCACAACTTTGGCGGTAGCTAGGCGATTGACTATTTCCGGGTGAACGACGGTGATTTTGGCCATAGATATACCTCTTCTCCGCCTGCTGGCGGATTCGCGGGACTTCGGAGTTATTGCACACTATTGGTATTTATTAAGTTAAAGTTTACCTCGCCTATTTCCTCCCTCCCACCCGAGGCGAGATGTTTACTTACGGTTCAACGACGATGGTCCCTGTGTGTGAGGTGTTGACGTGGTTGTGGTATTTCCAAGTCCCGACCTTGGTAAAGGTAAATTGATAGATGGTACCGGTTTGCTTTTGATCAAAGCCTGGATAGTCGGTGTGGGCGGGGTGTGGCGCAGAGGCGACCCACATACCAGCTTCGGCAACGCTTTCGAATTTAACCGTGGTACCGGCTTTGACGGTGACGGATTTGGGGCTAAACCCAGAGTCGCTGTAGGTAACGACGGTTGCCTCCGTCATCGCTTCGGCGGCGGGAGTAGCGACTATGGTTTCGTCAACCAAATTGTCTTGGGTAGGAAACTGGGTCGTGGTATCGTTGACTTCGGTTAAGGGTTGGGGTGTGGGTTTTGGTTGATGGAAACAACCGGCAAGAACGAGGCCGGAGATAATAACCAGGATAAGTTTAGACATAGTAATCACCTCCTTTCTTCTCACAGCAGAATTGTTAATTGGGTAAGACGACGGCAGCGCCGATTTGAATATGGTGGCTTTTGACCCAACCGGCATTTACTTCTAAAACATGAGTGACCGGCGAACGAGGTTGGTAGATGGGTAAGGTGCCGCTAGGATCGGGCGGTGGAACGTTTTCGGTGAGATCAACCACTCGATTAGTGTTAATCCAGATAAAGTCAAGGGCAAAGCGCATATCTTTCATCCAAAAGGAAGGGATGGAGGGTTCATTAAAGACAAAGAGTAAGCCTTGGTCAAGCGGCAAACTGGCGCGGCCGGATAGGCCTTGCTGTTTGGCTTCGGGAGTAGCGGCAATTTCGACAAAAACCTGACTCTTCCCTACCGTCATTGACGCTAGATGAGCAGGAGGGGTTGAGGCAGTCAGGCGAGGCAGAATGAATCTAGTAACGAGTAACAAGGTAACAGCCGAGGAAAGCAAAGTGATGAGCCAAAAACGACCGGACATAGGATAGTGAATAGCGATTAGGGTTTAGTGAATAGTTTTTTTCGATTCAGCCCCAGATAGGATAATGATATTGATATTAGCAGAAAGGAGATGAGTTGAGCGACGGGGATATTTCCAAGGCGCCAAGGATCGATTTTTAAGGATTCCAAAAAGAAACGACCGAGGGAATACATAAGGATAAAGCTGGCGAAATAATAACCGCGGCAAGGAGAGAGTCGATTCGACCGGTAAATGACAATGAGCAGACAAAAAATAACGAGATTGACTAAAGCCTCGTAGGCAAAAAGGGGGTGGAAGCGGTTGAAGGCTTCGTAGCCGGGGAGACGATGGTCTCGGTCGATAATGATACCCCAAGGCAGGGTGGTGGGATAGCCGTAGAGCTCTTGGTTGACGAAGTTGCCAAGCCGGCCAATGGCTTGACCAAGAGGTAAGCCTAAGGCGGAGGCGTCTAGGAGGGAAAGTAACAGTTTTGATGGTTTTGATGACAGGGTTCTACTTTTTATCAGCGAAAACAACCAGAGCCCGATGAAGCCGCCTAGGATGGCGCCGTATATGCCTAGGCCTCCGGTCCAGAGTTGAGGTATAAGAGAGAGCTCACGGCGATACTCTTGCCAATAATCGATAACGTGGTAGAGGCGGGCGCCAATAATCCCAGCGCCGATGGTCCAAATAGTCGCTGACCAAAAGACTTCGTCGGCAAGGTCGAAGCGGCGGGCAAAGCGGTGACTGACAGAAACAGCGGTGGTTAGACCAAGACCGATGATAAGGCCATAAAGATGGAGAGTGACTGGACCGAGGTTAATGACGGTAGGAATCATGCGTAGATATGATAACAATCAATAGACAATAGTAAACAGTAAATAGTAACCAGATGTAAAGATTTTAGAAGCTTTTCGGTTTAACTAAGGACAAGTTAGAAGCCTTAAATAACTAAAAGGGTAAAGAAGAGGAAGACGGCGAAGAAAACGACAACTACAATCTTAGTTTCTTCGAGGGTGACGGCGCGTTTGATCGGCCAGAATAACCAATCTTTGAGACGAAGTAAATGGCGAATGTCTTTAACGATGTCGAGGAAAAGGCGTAAGCCGATCCCTAAGACAAAGCCTGTGGCTAATAAACTGGCGGCCGAGGTAATGATGAACAGGCTGGCCGCAGCCCAGGCGGCCATAAACAAGACGCTTTTGCTGACTAGCTGGCGTTGTTCAGCTTGACGCTGATCGATGAGGGTAAGGGCTTCACGGAAGCGCTTGGATTCGAGGAGATGACGAAGGTGTTCTGATAGTTGTTCGTGTGGACGCGTCCAGTAAATATAGATCAATCTATCAAGGTAAATGAAAAGCATTCCCAAGGCTCCTCCCAGCCAGAACCAAACGAGGGAGAGAGACCACTGCCAGCGAAATAGAGTAGTGGTGGTGAAATAGACAACAAAAACGAGGAGAGGAGTGCTGACTTTTAGTTTCACTTCTCTACTCTAGCACACAGAAAGCACAAGGCTCAATTGAAACCAGCGAGTTAATGATTAATTTCAAAAGACGTCGGTTTTTGTGGTGTTTCCCAAGTAAGATTAACATTGGTGACGGCGGCCGAGGGAGTTCCCTGCCTACACCAGGCAAGCATGGCGTTAACTTTATGTTTATCGCCCTCAAAGACTGCTTCAACCCGACCATCGGGAAGATTTTTCACCCAGCCGGTTAACCCCAGGACTAAAGCTTCTTGGCGCGTGTAGTAACGGAAACTAACTCCTTGAACTTGACCGGTGATAAAAACGTGGGCACGGACCATACAAAGACAATAGTAAATAGTCAATAGACAATAGTTCTACGGTGGTAGTTCTATTTTATAAAGCGGTGGAGGTGTTTTTTTAGGTCAACGTGACGATCATCGATAAAAGTGACGCCTTCGGCTTCCAAGCGGCGGCGTTGTTCCTGACTGCCGTCAAAGGCAAAGTTGGGAGCCAGTTTCCCTGCTCTATTAACAACACGGTGACAGGGGGTGGTATTGCCATCTGGATTTTGGTGGAGGGCCCAGCCGACTTTGCGAGCATCACGGGTGCCGAGAGCTAGAGCGATTTCTCCGTAGGTGGTGACTTTACCCGAAGGAATTTGTTGAACCAATTTATAGACTTGGCCAAAAAGGCTGTTGGTTTTTTTACTCTTAACTCTAAGTTCATGATTCATACTTTTCTCTTGATAACGGTTCGCCTTTGCGTAATTTGTTGAGAGTCCACATAAAGAGTTTGCCTTTATGGCGGACGTTAACCGCATCTTTAACAAATGAGCGGGCTTGTTCCAAAAGGGGTCGGTCGACTACTTTGGCTAATTTAATATATAGGCTTTTGTTTTTTTCGTCGTTTAATTCGAGTGATAAACGATAGCCATAATCTTGAAACTCCTTGGTGATGCGGCCGCCTTTGTCTTCCAGAGCATAGTCGAATAAAATCTGGCGAATCGACTGTAAACCCGCTTTAGGGCTTTGGCTTGGTTTGCGTTTGGTCATCATCCCCGTCTTTGGTGTCTATGGATTTTTTTATCAACTCTTTAACTACTTTGCCAACGATGATTTTTATCCGCCGGCGTTCTTCAAGAGTGAACGGCTCGAGAACGTAAATATCGCCGGGAATACGATTGATCTTGGTGCGATTGTCGATGCCGATGCGAACTCTCCAGAAGTTGGGAGTGGTTAGGGTTTCCTCGATGGAAGTGAGGCCGTTATGGATTTTAGGACCCTTGGCAAAATGGAATTTGAATTCTCCCAAGGGAAGGTCGAGGTCGTCGTGGATAACCCAGAGTTTTTCGGGGCTGAAACGAAAAAATTTTAAGATTTTTTGGACGGCACGGCCGCTTAAATTCATAAAAGTTTGGGGTTTGGCGACCATTGCTCCTGGGAGACGGGCAATTTCGGCGTCGCATTTTTTTAGCCGTTTAAAGTAACCATCCAAATCATTGACTAAGCGGTCGGCTACCATAAAACCGACGTTGTGACGAGTGGTCTTATACTGATCGCCGGGATTGCCTAAGCCAACGAGTAACTGCATAAGTGTTTAGTGAATAGCGATTGCGCTAGTTGTAAATCCTAATTTTTTGCTAATAACTTGATTACTTCCTCATCGGTGACTTGGTCGAAACGCTCATAGAATTGGCCGATGGCAGTTAGGTCTGAACTTTCTTCAAGGCAGACTAATTCTACACCAAGAGCGCGAATGTCGGTGGCGGCGTTGCTAGCGGCAACGGGAACAACAATAAGGTAGGTGGTAGGTGATAGGTGATAGGTTTTAGAATGTGTTTTCTCTTGGCCTTGAAGCCAAGCGATGGCTGCTTTCATGGTTTCCCCAGTGGCCATGCCGTCGTCGACGAGGATAGTAAGATGAGCGGCAAGGTTGAGCTCTTTATCCTGCCTGAATTTGGTCTTATACATGGCGATCTTGGCGCGGACACGGTTGATTTCTTCCCTAAGATAACTATCGTCAACGCGGATTTGATTGACCAGGGATTGATCAATGAAAGGTTGGCCGGTTTCGGCGATGGCGCCGATGGCCAGTTCGGATTGAAAAGGGGCGCCCAACTTTTTGACGAGAATGACGTCGTGGCGGCTGTTTAACTGGATACTGATCTTTTTACCGATAACCACGCCGCCACGGGGAATGGAAAGAACCAGCCGGTCCGCTAGGGCAATCTTCTGGACAAGCGGGTGATCTTTCAGGGCTTGGGCTAATTTGGTGCCGGCGTCAAGGCGGTCGATAAACATACCTTATTTTAAAGTTGAGTTTTTAACTTTACCTAATCAGTATTAATCCGGAGATTACTATGAGCGCACTGAATGCTTTTATGCCTAATCTTTCTCGTTCTCTCAAAAAGACGGCTGCTAAAAGTACTGTCAGGATGATTTCTGCCCGGAATAAAGGCGCCATTTGGGAGGCATTGGCCCCGTAATTTAAAGCTAAATAGTACGTTATTGCTTGAAGGCCGTAGAAAAAACTGTATAAAAAGATATTTTTCAAGTATTTTAAGTTTGCAAATTTCTTAAACCTGCTAATAACTTTTGGATTAGCGATTAATAGTATTACTCCTGGTAAAAGGGAGATAATGGGTGTATAGGAAATGGCGTCATAATTTTTTAGAATATGGGTATCGCTGACAACAGCCAGACCGTAAAAAGAAGTTCCTAAAACGGCATAGAAACTTCCGACGTTCTTAGAGAAGATAATTTTCCCTTGAGCCATTATCACCGCTCCCAATATTAACAACGTGGCGATAAACTGTCTTAGGGTAAAAGTTTCCCCCAGAAATACAACTGCTCCGACAATGGTGACTATCGTGCCTAGCGAAGTTAAGATGGTTATTTCAGAAGCGCCAATTTTTTTAGCCGCTTTAAAAAACGAAAGTGTTCCTAAAGCGTAAAAACAACTACTGACTACGAAATTGAGTGGATACTGAAAAATGGGTGGTACGGTAAACCCTTTTAGTAGTGCAAATAAGCCGGTAATAAAAGCGAGTATAAATTGAAAAAATATTGATGAACCTAAAGGGTCACTTTCTGGCTCTTTCATTACCACTCTTTGGAAGAGATTGGCAATGGAAATTGTCACTATGCTAATAATGGCAAGTAGAAACCAATTCATAACAGTGAATCAAAATAAACCCATTTGTTGTTGGGTGGTTTCCTGCTTTTTCTCGCCCCAGATTTTGACAGTACCAAAGACGCCATCGTAGCCGGGGTCAACGACAATGTCTCCCCGCCTCACCCTCATCACTGCCTCGGCAACTCTAACGCCGCCGGCAGCGTGAAGCTCACTTTCAGTTGCATCTAGTAAGGCAGCGAACTCGCTACCGAGGGCTTGAGTCAAACCGCTATAAGCCTCTTTGATTTTTTTACTCGCCACTGAAGATTCATAGACTTCGGCCATGATTTCTAAAAGAGGGACCAGTTTGACATACGGCGGACGAGTGGTGTCGGTGGGATGAAAATAGCCAACCAGACCTTTGGTATTTGGCTTGGTAACTGGTTGGAGGTCTTTAAGTTGTTTATCTGCCAGTTCGTCTACCCGATACTCAACGCCGACGGTGAGGGGGCGGCCGCAAACCGGACAGGTGACTCCCCTATCCCGGGTGTCTTGGGGTGAGTGAACCACGCCGCAGACGCGGTGGCCATCCCAGTGGTACTTGCCTTCTTCGGGATAAAACTCGATGGTATAGGAGATTTTGAGATTGCCGTTGTTTTTACCTAAGAATCTCTCGGCAATGGCCCAATAAATGTCGGAATAGGAATAGTTCGTAGTACGTAGATCGTAGTTGGTAGTTTTGGGGGCAAAAACGGTGGCCTCGCGGCCGAGTTTGGGTGGGGAATGGGCGTCGGAGAAGCTGACGACGGCCCGGTTTTCCAATTCTTTAATGCGCCAGTTCATGGCCGGATCGCTCGAGAGGCCGGTTTCGATGGCGTAGATTTGGTCGGTAAAGGGTCCAAAAGCGTCGGTTAGGGAGTCAAATCCGCCTTTGGAACCGTAGACGGAAAACCATGGTGTCCAGGCGTGTGCAGGAATGACTAGGCAGCGGTTATCGATAGTAAAAACAATGTCGGCAATAGCTTGACAGGAAAGGCCGACGATGGGGCGGCCGTCAGAGGAGAGGTTGGCGCCGCGGCGACGCAAAGCTTCGTTGATTTTGAGACAAGTATCAATACTCGGAGAAAAGACCAGGGTGTGAACCCGGTAGGTTTTTCCAGCTATCGAGAAGATGCTACTAATCTCGGCGGAAAGAAGAAATTTGGCGCCGTCGGGGTTTTCCTTGGCGGCATAAATGCCTTGGCTCCACTCGGTTAGACCGGCTTTGACCTCACTCATCCATAAAGGGTGCATCCAGTCACCGGTGGCGAGAAGGTCGATGCCTTTGACTTTGGCGGCAGCGCTCATTTTAGGCAAGACCATATCTTGGCTGACGGCGCGGGAATATTTTGAATGTAATTGGAGATCAGCAATTATTTTCATCTCTTAACCGCTATGGTAGCATATCAACCGAAGCGGAAAATGATGAAACTGGATCGTGTTACAATCAGGGTAGATTTTCTCGTATGAAACCGAAATATTTTTTTAGTGTCATCATTCCTACCCTTAATGAGGAAAAATACCTGCCGAATTTGTTAGACGATTTGAATCGTCAAACTTATCGCGACTTTGAAGTGATTGTGGTCGATGGTGGGTCGGAAGATAAAACGGTGGCGGTGGCACAACAATTTGGTAACCGATTGACGCTAATGGTACTGACTGCCAACGAGCGGAACGTGTCAAGCCAACGGAATCTTGGAGCTTTGCGGGCGAGGTCGGGGTGGTTAATTTTTATGGATGCTGATGATCGATTACCTAACTATTTTCTGGAAGGCATCAAATATCGACTGCTCCTGACCCAAGCGGACATATTTACCTGTTGGCTTAAGCCGGACTCCAAACGGGCGGGTGATGGGGCGTTCTCGACGCTTTTTAACCTGGTTTTAGAAGGAACTCGGTTGACTGATATACCGGCTGCTTTGGGAGCATTGATTGGGATTAAAAAATCAGCGTTTAAAAAAGTAGGTGGTTTTAATCCGACCATTGCTTTTGCCGAAGACAGAGCGTTTGTGCAGGCAGCGGTTAAGGCCGGGTTTCGGTTTAGGATTTTTCGCGATCCCCAATTTATCTATTCTTTACGGCGATTCCGAACCCTCGGTAACCTTAAAGTGGTGCAAAGGTATGCCCGACTTAATCTGAAACGGTTGACTAAAGCGCCAATCGAACCAGAAGAGTATCCGATGGGAGGAAATGCATTTAAAGGAGCAGATGAGCCGACTCGACGACTACTTGATAAAATTCAGCAGTATTGGATTCGGATGGCTAAACAACCTAGGGTGTTAAAAAAGTTACGGGCTCTTCTCGAACAAGTGCAGGATTCCGTTTGAGTTGGTCGTTTTACTCCCCTCAACTAAGAAAGGTTTAATTCTTCTTGACCCGAAAAAGACGATAGAGGCGCTTTACTCCACTGTGGGGCAGTCTAGACATCGAAAGAAGCCCCGGCCTTTCAGGCCGTGGAGACTTCACTGGCGATAAAATTCGGCAATGGCGAAGAGGAAATAAATGGCTACTAATAAGATGCCTTCCCAGCGCTCGAGAGTTTTTTTGGAACGGACGAATAGCCAGAAAAGACTAAAGACAATTATGAAGGTGATGGTGGCGAGTAAGTAAGCTGGTAAACCGCGTTCCAAGTGGAAAGGTTGAATAACGGCTACTAAGCCGACAATAAGAGTGGCGTTGGTGACGATTGAACCCAAGACGTTGCCTAAAGCCATCGTTGACTGGCGGCGTTTGATAGCAGCAATTTCAAATGATAATTCGGGCAAGGTGGTGCCTACAGAAAGCAGCAGCATGCCGATAAGGAGAGCGGGTAATCTGATAAGGTAGCCTAACTCCTGGGCGAGCCGGACAATCATATCGGAAGAGACAATCAAAAGGATTAAGCCAAGAATAAAGGGGCCGAGCCAGCGCTCAACGGCCTCATTGTTAACCCTATACCAGAGGCGATGCAGCCAACTTCCCTGCGAGCGGAGTTGATGGATAACTAAACGGTGGCGGCCAGCTTTGAGAACAGTGAGGTTATAAATAACATAGACGATGATGAGGATGAGTCCATCCGTTCGGCTTAAGGAGCGATCTATTAGCAAAAGTAGGGGAAGGGCGCCGGCTAAAAAGGTATGAAAGATTTCTTCTCTTAGGAACTCGTCGCTAGCACGGACGACGCCGGCGATAACCGCGGCTAAACCAATTACCAACGAAAGATTGGCAATGTTGGCACCGATGACATTGCCTAAGGATAACTCGGGACGATGATGGACGGCAGCGGTGATGCCGACAAAAAGTTCTGGCAGGCTGGTAGAAAAGGCTAAGAGGAAGGCGGTAAGGCCAAATTTATCAATATTGACTGACTGCGATAAACCCTGGAGGCTAGTGACCAACAAACGGGTGGCCTTAACCAAAACAAAAGAGAAAAAGAATATTAAGAAAATCAACGAGACGGCAATCATTTATTTATCCTAACACGACTTTGGCAGCGGTTGAGGAAAATTGACGACGAGAATTAAGCAAAAATAGCCACTTGGTAAATTCGATAGCGATAACAATGCCAAACCCAGACAGGAGAATAACTAGCCAGTCTGATAGTGTAAGCGGGTAGGTACTAAAAAGCCGTTGGAGGGGGGGCAGATAAATGGCAGCCAGCTGCAGGAGAAAGCCAATGATGACGGCAGCGACTAACCAAGGATTTTTGACTCTTTGACGCCAGATAGGATAATGTAGGTTTAGGGCGGAAAAGACGTAGAGGAGTGAATCTACACCGAGAACAGCAAAAGCTACGGTTCGGGCATAATTTAGATCAAAGTGACGATAATACCAGCTAAAGAGACTAAGAACGACAGCCGCAGTTAAACAGGAAATGACGGTTACCAGAACTTTAATTTGGGTATCAACCAAGGGCAGAGTGCGCGGGTGGGGAGCCTGATGAAGGAGGTTTTTGTCTTTGGGGTTTAGCGTCAGGGCAATGTTGGGAAAGCCGTCGTCAATTAAGTTGACCCATAAAATTTGAGCGGCGGTAATGGGGAGGGGCAAACCAATGAGGCCGGCAACAACAATTACAATGACTTCGGTAAAGGAATCAGATAAGAGATAAAGGATGATTTTTTTTAAATTTTCAAAGATGCCTCTCCCCTCTTCTACGGCCGCCAAAATGGTGGAAAAATTGTTGTCTAATAGCACCATATCGGCGGTTTCTTTGCTGACATCGGAAGCGGTGGAAACAACAATACCGATATCTGCCTTTTTGAGGGCGGGGGCATCGTTGACGCCGTCGCCTGTCATGGCTACGACTTCTCCCCGATTTTGGAGAGCCTCAACGATAGCCAATTTTTGAGCAGGAGTGGTACGAACAAAAAGGCCTATATTTTTTACTCGTCTGACGAGTTCGGCTGGGGTGAGGCGAGCCAGTTCTGGGCCTTCAAGAATATGGCTTTCTTCTAGTTTCCAACCCAGTTGAGTCATAACAGCTTTGGCAGTCTCTCGGTAGTCGCCGGTAATTACCTTGACGTCAATGCCGGCGTGGTAAGTCATTTCTAGAACTTGATGCATGTTGGAGCGGAGGGGATCTTCGTAGGCCACCAAACCAAGCCAAATTAGATGGCTAGTGACGGTTTTGACGGAAAGATTAGTTTCTTTTTGGCGCGGGCGGTAGGCGAGGCTGACTAGGCGCAAACCCTGACGAGCATAGTGTGATATTTTGGCTTGCCAATCTTTTTTCTCTTTTTGATCGAGGTGACAGTAGGATAAGATTACTTCGGGGGCGCCAGTAACAAACAACCATGGTTTCGTCAAAACAGCGCCAAAGCGACGCTCGGAGCGGAATGGCAGTTGATCAAGGATCGGATAGCGTCTCTGGATGGCTTCAACTGTATTTAGTTTTTGCTTGCCATGATGGTCCAATTCGTCAACGGCCCACTGCCAAAGGCTGACTTCAACAGGGTCTTTTCTGCTGTTGCCGACGATGGCGGCGATTAAAAGTCTATCTTTGTCGATGGTTTCGGCAGCAATGACCCGCAGGCGGCCCTCGGTGATGGTGCCGGTTTTGTCGACACAAATTGTAGAAACAGAACCGAGAACTTCGGCGGCGACTAGTTTCCTCACCAAAGCCTGGCGTTTCAAAATTCGTTGCATACCCAAGGCTAAGATGATGGTTAAGGAAACCGCCAAGCCTTCAGGAATGGCGGCAACAGCAATGGCGACTGACAAGGTAAAAATTTCGGTAAATGAATTGCCAAGAAAGAGGCCAAAAACAAAGATGCTGCTTGCGGCAACGGCGACTACGGCAGCTAAGAGATGACTTAGGGATTTTAAACGTATCTGTAAGGGTGTCGGTGGTTCGGTGGTGGTAGTGAGACTAGCGGCAATTTGGCCCAGTTGAGTTCTGCCACCGGTGTGGACGATAAAGAGATGGGCCAAACCGCTTTCAACGATGGTGCCCATGTAGACACTGGCGGTGGCTGCTTGAGGTCGTTTTTCTAAGGGAAGAAACAGTTTTTGAGCCCAGCTATTGATATCGTTTTTAGGGTCGGACAATTTGGCGGCGACTGATTGTTTGGCAACTAAGCGGCTTTCGCCGGTCAAAAGCGCTTCGTTGACCAACAGGTCGTGGTGATAAAGGACGATGGCGTCGGCGGGGATCTTTTCACCTTCGTGAACTATAATCAGGTCGCCGGGGACGAGCAGGTGGGCTTCAAGTTGGTAATCTTTGTGATCGCGAATAACCCGAGCCTGGGGTGATAAAACTTTGGCGAGGGCAGCCAGGCTTTTTTGAGCTTTATATTCTTGGTAGAACCCTAACAAAGTGTTGATAAAAACGGCGGCAGCGATGACGACAGCGTCGAGGTAGTCGCGCAGCAGTAAAGTAATGATGGTGGCTGCCAAAAGAATATTGATTAACGGTGAGGTAAATTGTGAGAAGAACAAACGAGTAAGAGAATATTGGCGTTTGGAGGGTAAAACATTTTCGCCGTAGATTTGGCGGCGGAAAGAGGCTTCAGCGGAAGTGAGGCCAGAGTAACCAACGCGATTGAGGACAGGTATCACCTTACTATCCTAGCAAAAAATTTAGCAAATGGGACTAACTAACCTGGATAGGAAGAGGTTTAGGCTCTTTGGAGGGAGTAGAGTTTCTTGATCTCGGCGACGGTGGTAATTTGACTGGCGCTTTTATCGAAGCGAAAACGGACTAAGCGAGGGAACCGAAGTGCAAAACCGGCGGAGTGACTAGGAGATTTGGTGATTTCATCGGCGGCAATTTCAACAATCAGCGAAGGCGTAACCCAAAAGTCAGGAATTAAAATTTTATTCACCAAACTGTATTGTTTTGGTTTAGCTTTCACCCCTAATTTTTTTAGTCGCTGGAACATGTTGCGAAACTGTACGTCGGTCAAGCCGGTGCCGATTTTAGTTATCGATTTAAAAGTATCGCCGTCTCCGACTCCGACCAAAAAGCCTCCCAAGCCAAAACTGGCTCTTTTGCCTCTACCGGCATAATACCCCATGACAACGCAATCGACTGTATCGGCCAACTTGCCAACGGCTAATTCTGCCTCTTTCATCTTGACCCAACGCCAGCCCCTCCGACCGGGGACATAGGCGGTGTCGTATTTTTTGACGATAACTCCTTCTAAACCTTGTCTGATTTTGTCTCTATATTCTTGATTGATGACTTCGGGATCGTCGGTAACCGTCGCTTCGTCAACTAGTAAAAGCTGGTTTGCCTTGATAGCTCTTTTTAAGATTTCTCTCCTTTGGTGGTAAGGAGTATCCAAGTAACTTTTTCCGTCCTTGGTAATAATGTCGAAGACTTGAAATCGAAGTGGTATCTCTTTGACTTTGGTGTCAATCTGGTATTTTCTCCGCCTTCTCATGGTGGTTTGGAAATCAGCTAATCTGACCATTTCGGGGTCCATGCCGACGGCTTCGGTGTCCAAAATTACTTGGCGGGCATTGATATAATTGCCAATATCTGTAAGTTCAGTAAACATGTTAGAGACGTCATTGAGATTACGGGTGAAAGCCTTGATAAAATTGGTTGGCTGGTTTCGTTTGAAGTGAATCAAGACACGGAGCCCATCGAACTTAGGCTCAACAAAAACCTTGCCCATTTTTTCAATCATTTCTTTTGGCGATTTAAGACGTTGCGCTAACATGGGGAGAACGGGAACGCCAACAACTGGCTGGATATCTTTGGTTGCCTTGTCAATCCCCAGGTCTTTTACCCTTTTGGCAAGCAGGCCAACGTCGGGCACAACCTGATAGGATTTTTCGAGTCTGGCTTTGGCACTTTTGTCTCCCCGTTCCAACCAAGATAAGGCGTCAAGAACGGTTTTGTCGGAAAAGCCTAAGCGCAGTTTGCCGAGGGGGATACGGATGACGTACTTGGCGCTTAAAGGGTCTAGCTCCTTTAGAAGCTTGGCGAAGTGGTTGATTTTTCGTTCTTGGCTATTTTCACCTTCGTCTTCGGCAATTTGACGCAGGGTTTGATACACTTGGCTGACGGTGACGCTTTCACCTTTCTCTTTAGCTAACTCGGCAACGACGGTACCAAGATCTCCTTTGCGCTGATAGAAAGCTTTGGTTTTTTCTTCAGATAACTGGTAGGCAAGGCTGACCGCGCGAATTAGGAGGCGATCGGCGAGATTAAAAACCAAGCCCTCATATTGGGGAGCCAGTGAGCCCAACACCAGATAGACAATTTTATCGATCTCGTCGGCATCGGCTTTCTTAAAAAGCTCTGATAAAATTTGAGTTATAGCTAAACGGGAACTGGTAGATTCGAGTTGTTGTAAAAAGTTGGCAAGTTCGGTAAGGAGCATAACTAACCTGATAAAGCAAAATAGGTAAGCCAAACGGTGACTAAAAAGGCGAAGCCGAAAAAGGCGCTTACCCAACCGATAGTCTTGTGGCTCAATACTTGGTTTAAGCCTTCGAAAATGAGAATGGCGGCAAAAACTGTGGGCAGAGTTAGGGTAATGTAGAGCGCGTGGGGTTCGCTAAGATTCATATAACCAAAGCTACTCGACTAGTTGGTAATGGGCGCCTTTGGTTTTGCCTCTCTTTTTAATGAGACCCTTTTTAATTAAATCTTTGAGGTCCCTAAGAATGGTGTCGACGGAAACTTCAGGTAAGATTTTTTCAAGGTCGCTACTTAAGATTTGGCCGTCATTACTCTCCATAGTTTCCAAAATTTTGATTTGACGTTCGGTGAGGGCAATTTGCTTACCCAATTTTTTCTTAAGGCTTAAATCCCGAGAGAGTTTGAGGACTTGTTGTTTAATTCGATCGAGCTCGGCGGCCAGGCCCAAAGTAAAGTATTCCAGCCAATAGGTTAGATCAAATTCTTCGGAACTGCCGACGCTTTGGAGGGCTTGGTAATAACTGGCGGCGTTCAAGTCGAAGTATTCCTCTAGAGAGAAAAAGCGTTTGACGTCGTAGCCTTCCGAATACAAAATTAGAAAAGCCATAGCCCGAGCGGCGCGACCATTGCCGTCGATGAAAGGATGAATGCGAACAAGCTCATAATGGGTGATACCGGCACGCAGGATGGGATGATGTTGTCTGCCTGCTTCGCTATTTAGCCAGGAAAAAAATTCATCGATTTGGTAAGGAACTTCGATATAAGGTGGTGGTTTGAAACTCACCTCACCGGTACGAGAGTTTTTGACTACTACCGCTACTTTGCGGTAGACGCCGCTTCTTTCTGAGTCTAATATTCTGTCGACTGTTAAACGATGAGTTTCTTTGAGCATGTCCGGAGAGTACTGTCGCGGTTGGCTGCCAGACTTACCGTGCTGATCAATCCAATCAATAACTTTGCGGTAGTTGATAACTTCTTGGATGTCGCGTTCCCGACCAACGACGCCAGCCTTCTCCCCCGCTTTGGCGGCGTCGGTGACGTCAACTGCCACTAACTTTTGGGCTTGTTCTAAGCTTAAAGCATTGCCTTCTAAATGGGTGCCGTGGTGGACCATGCGACTGACGGCATCGGCTCTAAATTTAGCTTCCCAGGCTGGAACAAGAGCAGCGTTGGTAATCATTTCCCGAGCAGCATCAATTTGGCCGATGTATCTTAAGATATTATGGGTGATGAGATAACGAGGTTCGTACACAAGTTCCTTTTTAGTTTATTAATAGTACGCAGTCCCGTCCTCTAACCTGATTTTTGATACGGCCGAATAGGCAGTTAGCAAAAAATCAAGTTGGAGGATTGGGATAATCAATCAATTTCTACTTTTGATGTATTGTTGCACGATTTGCTGAAATTAACAAGTTGGGTTTATCCCCTCTCGTGATACAATTTGATGATATGGCGAAGTTATCGATGTCTCAATCAACTAAGGAGTTGCCGAAAGCGGTTATTAAACAGATGTTGACCTTGTCGACTTCTGGGCTGGGATTGGTAGCGGCGCTGGCGTGGAATGAGGTGGTCAAGGAAGCGATTGGGAGTTATGTCAAACCTTTGATTGGTGAGAGTTCGGGCTTAGTATCCCTCTTCCTCTACGCTCTCATGGTAACGGTACTGGCGGTGGTAGTGACGCTTCAATTGACTAAATTGGAGCAACATTTGGAGAAACGGTAAGTGTCGGATCTAATTATTTAAAGTAAAAATCCACGGGCTAAAGGGGACTATTTTTATCGCTTCATCTCCAGACTGAGGCCAGAGCTTTCGCTATCTTGCAGTAAGCTCTTTAAGAACAAAGGGTATTTCTTGTAATAAATCGCTGGCGTTGAAGTAGGGGCCGACTTTTTGGTAGAGATTATCGCCGGCAGTTTTATTAATTAAACTGCCAGCCTGGGCCGCTAAAAAGGCGGGGTTTTTGCAGTAGAGGGCGGCGACGAGGCCGGCCAAGACGTCACCGGTACCGCCTTTGGTCATGCCGGGATTGCCGCCGGCAACCCGAACGCAATAGTCTTTTGAACAAATAGTATCTTCGACACTTTTAAGAAGGATGGTACAGTAAAATTTCTGTGCCATTTTTTGCGCTTTTTCCGGTGTGGTTTCAAAGTTAAATAGACGGTGAAACTCGCCGGCATGGGGGGTGATAATCATTGACTCGGTTAGGAGTGAATTATTCATTTCCTGGAGGGCACCACCATCAATTACCCAGCGTTTTTTTGGGTATTTTTCAAAAAGAGGGTTGACAATGTCGGAGGTAGAAGTCTCCCCTCTTTTTAAGCCTTCCGGTCGAGGTAAACCGGGACCGATGAGAATACAGTCGTCTTCTTTAACATAGGTATCTATCTCTTCCCAGGGAACAACGATGCCATTCCAAAAGCCGGTTTTGGCTTTTTGGCGAACGAGGTCATTATTTTCCATGGCCGGAGAGCTAAAGTGGACGAGGTCAACAATACGACTGGCAACATCGGCGGCCCAAAAAATGCTGGCGTGGAAGAGTTTACTGCCGCCGATGACTAAGAGTTTGCCGTTTTGGCCTTTATGGGAATTTTTAGGTGGAATATACAAGCCTGGTAAATCTTTTGGGGTAAGTTTTGGAAACATAACTCTATTTTACTCTATTCGTATCTGGCTGAGTACTCCGGTCTTTAGACCGGAGATGAAAGCCAGAAAGATCATTAGGTAGTAACATCGGCCAAGTCTGACTTGGCGTAGATATACTGCTTCCCCGTCAGGGGAATACTACGGCCTTTAGGCCGTAGTAGTTTATTTTCCTGATGAACTTAGGATTATTTCTTGCAGCGGATAATAAATTGAGCCTTGTCTCGTTAACTGACTTTCGTAGATGACAACCCGATCAACCCGCCACGGTGTGCTGATTGATAGCTGATGAAGTTTCCCTATCCCGCTACCAATGGTCTGGAGAAACTTGCGCCTGACTCCCTTTTCAACCCTGCCGAGGGTGATGTGGGGTGTAAACGGGCGTGACTCGAGTTTAAAACCAACAGTTTCTAGTGCAAGACGAACGTTTTTGTAAAGACCTGATAAATGGTACAGATCGCCTTTTAAACCAAGCCAAATAACCCTGGGGGTAACTAAGTCAGGAAAGGCGCCCATACCTTTATATTCAACAGTAAATAGTGGGAATCCATCAACGGCTTTTCGGGTAGCCTGGTTAATGATGGATATTTTTGATTTATCTAGCCAACCAATGAAGGCGATGGTTAAGTGGAGCTTTTCGACTGGTTCCCAACGGACGGGCCAGTGTTTTCGCGCTAAGAGCTTAATGACTTTTTGAAGGCTTTTTTGGCTATCATCATCAAGAGGAGTAGCGACAAAGACTCTGGCTTTTTGAGTCATCTTCTAAACTCACTGCTATTAAATTTTATTTCTTTGTATTTGTCCTGGTAATTGAGATGACAACGAAGGGCATACAAGTAATCACTTAAACGGTTGAGGTATTTTAAAATAAGGGGGTCAATTTTTTGATTCTGACTTAAAGTGACAACCAGACGCTCGAGACGACGACAAATAGTCCGGGCGAGATCGAGGCGGGCGGCAACTTCAATGCCACCGGGAAGAATAAAACTGGTTAGCCATTGTTTACCGCTATGAGATTGGTAAAAATCAATTCTTTTTTCTAGAAAGGTAACATGGTTTGGTTTGAGTTTGACCTGACGACTGCCGCTAACGACGGCACCGATAACTAAAAGCAGGTTTTGAATGAGAAGGAGTTCTTTTTTGGTGGCTGTCTTCGCAATGACGGCAACTAAACCGAGGGTGGCGTTAAGTTCGTCAAGGGTACCGACTACTTCAAAGAGGGAATGGTCTTTGGCAAACCTGCCCGATAGGGTGCTGGAGGTACCTTGATCGCCAGTTTTGGTATAGAGTTTGAGTGGCGGTTTCTTCTTCATACCGAGTGATTAAGATTGATTTGATAGGACTTGGTAGTTTTCATTGAGGTTGATAATTCGGTAGTGGTAATAACCGTTTGGGGGGTAGAGTCAGAATCGCCGGTGACTAACTGCCAAATTAGTTGGCGATTATCTTCGTCGAGCTCACTTAATATATCATCCAATAAAAGCAGCGGTATTTGACCAGTCGACTGTAAACTATAGGTAAGCTCGTTGAGTTTAAGCCAGATGATGGCTAAACGCTGTTCTCCCCGTGAGCCGTAGGTGGATAAATCTTTGATTTGTTCGCCTGCCTTTTTTTCTACCCAAAAATCATCTTTGTGAGGGCCAACCAGCGTGAAACCGGCGGCGACTTCTTCCCGCTCATATTCTTTTAATCTTTTTTCGGATATGGCAGAAAAATCATAGACAACGCGTAAGTCTCTCCCTAAGCCGTGTTGGACAGTGAGAGAGTCTATAAAATGCCGTCGTTTCTCGGTGAGAATAGTGCCGTCGCGAATGAGCAACTGATCCCAAAAAGTGAGGACGGTGCGGTTGGCTTCGCCTTCGCGAATTAAATCGAGGAGTTTGTTGCGACGAGTGAGAGCTTTTTCGTAACTGGCTAGACTGCGACTATAGTGGGCGTCGACTTGGCTTAAAACGTTATCAAGGTAGGCGCGACGACGGCCGGGTGAGCCGACGATTAAGTCCAAATCTTCCGGCCGAAAAATGACGACAGTCACCAAACCGGTAAAATCTTTTTTTCGTTTGGCAACACCATTGACAGCGTATTTTCTTTTGGGAATCTGTTGGCCATTGAGGATTCCCCTAGTTAAGGAAACAGCGAGGGTGGTAGCTTCTGATTTATCAGTTTTAGCGGCTTCGGTCACTTGAGCGGTGATATGGGCTACGTCTTGCCCCCACTTGACCATTTCTTCGATGCGTTCAGCTCGAAAACTGTCTCCAGTGGCTAATAAGTAGATGGCTTCTAAGAGATTAGTTTTGCCGCTGGTGTTTTCGCCAACGACGACGGTGAGTTCAGGATTAAAGGTAAGGTCTTTTTGAGTGTAATTGCGAAAGTTTTGGAGAGTGAGGTGGTCTAATTTCATGATAAAGGTTGGCAGTGTGGACAATAGTAGGTACCGCGACCAGCTAACCTAATTTTTTTAATTATGGTTTGACACCGATGACAAGGTTTTCCGTCCTGTTCGTAAACCAGAAAGTGTTCTTGGTATTTACCGCCTAAGCCGGTGGTGTGGACGAATTTATCATCGGAGGCGGTTGCGCCGCCGTACTTAATACCTAGCTTTAGGACTAATTTAAGAGCACGGTGCAGTTGGTTGATTTCGGAAAGATTTAGAGACTTGGCGGGGCGGCGAGGATGGATTTTTGCCTGCCAAAGCGCGTCGTTAGCGTAAATATTTCCGACTCCGCCCATTTTATTTTGATCGGTGATGGCAATTTTGACGGGACGACCGGTGCGAGCGAGATAATCAGTAAAGTATTTAAGACTAAAGTTGGCATCGATGACGTCTGGCGGCAAGCCTTGATTCAATTTGTCTAATTCCTGATTGGTGATCACCTTGATCCAGCCAAAAACTCGCATGTCGTTGAAAAAAAGCTTTCCTTTAGTCAACTGAAGTATTATCCTGGTGTGATTTGATGGGAGTTTTTCAACCCAGTCTGGGGTGGGGTGACCGCCGACAATGCGGCCGGCGAACTTAAAATGAGGTTGATGATTGGAGAAACGTGCTTT
>MHDE01000022.1:37825-38839 GCA_001803465.1 Microgenomates group bacterium RIFCSPHIGHO2_01_FULL_45_11
TTAGTTCGATGATAAGCATTTTGGCCCGGCGATCAATGCCGGTGATTTTTTTGCCGATAACGTCCTTGGGATTATCTTGAAAACTTTTGGCGCGACGAACTTCAACGGCTTTAATAGTTTGACCGATTAGTACCTCACTTAATTGGCGCTTGATGGTCTCGACCTCTGGCAATTCCGGCATGAGTTCTCTTTATGGTTCTTGCCCCGCACTTGAACCTGATTTTCGAAACGGCTGAATAAGCAGTATGCGAAAATTCAAGTAAATAGTGCTGTGGTCAACTTCGAGCAACTCAGGCATATTTTTTTTGATGTTCTTCTAATTTGGTGCTAATAAAAGCGCTTATTTTTTTCTGAAAAATTGTTTTGGAAAATTTTTGGGCTTGTTGCTGACAAACTTTTTTGTCAAATTTCATGGTCTCGAATTTTTTTATGGTTTTGATGAGAGAATCTGAGTTTAATTGATTAAAGAACAGACCGGTTTTACCATCTATAATCGTTTCGAGGTATCCCCCACCCCGATAGGCAATGACCGGGGTGCCGGCAAGCATGGCTTCGACCGGGGTGATACCAAAATCTTCGTCTTCGGCTAGAGCAAGGAAGGCTTTGGCGCCGGCATAGAGTTTAGCTAGCTGTTGATCGTCGACGTAGCCAACGAACTCTACGGTTTTGCCAGCGAGGGTTTCGAGGCGGGCTTTTTCCTGACTCCAACCAGCGGGGGCACCGACCACTTTGAGGGGAAAGTGTAATTGATTGGCTGCTTCAATTGCAAGCTGGAGACCTTTCCCTCCAACAATTCTGGAAATAGTTAAATAATATTTCTTCTCCGGCTGGTAGCTGGTAGCGGTTAGCGGGTAGCGGGGTAAATCTACCGGCGGGTAGATGACGGCTGCGTCACGACGGTAGAATTTTCGGATCCTTTTTCTGGTATTTTCGGAGTTGGCAATAAACTCATCCACTCGCTGGGCAGCCAAAAAATCGTATTGGCGAAGGTAGTGGTTGACGACTTTGGCATAC
>MHDE01000022.1:38862-51069 GCA_001803465.1 Microgenomates group bacterium RIFCSPHIGHO2_01_FULL_45_11
CAGTAGCAGATATGAAGGGTTTCGGGACGGGTAATGATGCCTTTGGTGATGTACCAACTGGCAGAGCTCACGACGATATCAAAGTCGTCAAAATCGAAGCTTTCCCAAATTTCGGGGGCTAAAAAACGTAACGGGGAATGTAAATAGGGTACAAAGCCAGGAATTTTCTGGGCCCAGCTAGGAATAAGGCGTTTGTTTTTAAAACGTTCATGGGCTGGTGAACCTATTTGGTAAAAGGCGGTGTAGATGGGGGCATCCGGCCAGATTTCCGATAAGGCCATGAGTACCCGTTCCGCTCCGCCGAAATCGACGAGGTAGTCATGGACTAGGGCGACTTTAAGACGGTTACTAACTGGCTTTGGGCTATTCATATGCTTCGCTTTAGTGTATACCCCTTGGTATCAGATTTCGCACAGAGGATGTCAGATGCCCCAGACTGTCTATTCTCTACAGAGGCGGGCAAGCGGCCGTTTTCTTCCAGGGGCAGACGGATGCGAATCTGGATACTTCGAGGTATTACACACTGTATTGAGATTGCAAACTGAGTAAGATGAGTTTACCATACCAGAGTAAAACAAAGAGGCATGAACATACTTATTGACGCCCACGGGTTAGTGGGGCAACCGGCAGGCAAAGCCTTCTACACCAAAACCTTGATTTTAGGGCTAGCTAGATTACCAGAAAGTAAACGACATAAGTTTGTGCTGATTTCACCCCGAGAAGTATCCTTAGGAAAATCATTACCCAAAAATTTTAGCTGGCAGATTACCGGTGCCGGTTTTTCGTTTTACTGGAAGTTACTGAGAATGATTAGGAGTAAAGAAGTTGATGTCGTCTGGTCGCCAACCAGTTACATTACCTCTTATGTCGGCGGTTCGAACGTGGTAAGCGTTGTCTATGATCTGGCAAGCTTTCAACATCTTCCATTTGAACCGAATAGCAAAGCTAAGATAATTGAAACCATCTTATTAAAAAGGCTGCTTCATTCGTCTCGTCACTTTATTACCCTATCTACATTTACCAGTCGTGAGTTACAACAACGATTTAAGGTACACGGTGAAAAAATATCGATTATTCCCGGTTCACCCCGTCAGTTTCCCCACCCTTCACCCCTAACTACCATAAAAAAACGATATAAAATTAAACTCCCGTATCTTTTGTTTGTCGGCACCTTGGAACCCAGAAAAAATTTAGTCAACACGTTAATTGCCTACCGCATGTTTCTCGATAGACTAAAGCTGTCAACGTCAGACAAACCACATTTCATCCTCGCTGGCGGTTCCGGCTGGGGCCATACCCATCTTTTTTCATACCTGAAAAGGCTGAGACTGCACCGCTATGTGCGCCTGGTTGGCTATTTACCAGAACAAGATCTAGCTGCCCTGTATCAACATTGTTTGTTTTTGGTGTATGTGCCCTGGTATGAGGGCTTTGGGTTGCCTATTGTTGAAGCCTTTTCTTTTGGAAAAGCAGTGGTCACGTGTACCTCTTCGTCACTCCCCGAAGTGGCGGGACGAGCAGGATTGTTAGCTAACCCTGTTAATCCCTCTGACATCGCTAATAAACTATACCAACTCTTTACTGATATTCAGCTCCACCGGACTTTGGAAGCGAGTACCGGAAAAGAAGTTCAGCGATTCTCGACAAAATTGAGTGCTAAAAAGCTTTTGGCAGTGTTAACTACTTAAAACAATACTTCTTGAACCTGTTGCTCAAAAGCGTCGTTGGGAAGTTTGTTGATGAGACTTCTAAATTCTAGCTCTTTAAATAATTGAACTACTTTTTCTTTGTCGTAGTTTTCCACTTGACAATGTTTCATATCCAAACGGAGAGGAACATTTTTTATGATGGTGGCTAAGTGTTTACTTTGGAAAGCTGACTCTTTACCGGCAATTAATTTTAGGATAATGGTGTCTGATAAGGATGATCCTTTTTTGGAAAGGATCATCTTTTTTGGATCCTCTAAACTCTGATAAAGGTTTTCGATTGAACCAAATTGTTTAATTAATTGAATGGCGGTTTTGGGGCCGATGCCTTTGACGCCGGGGATATTATCTGATTGATCTCCGGCTAAGGCTTTGTAGTCGATGAGTTGCTCGGGCTCAAGTCCCCCAAAACGGTCTTCGACGGCCTTTTCGTCATAGGTTATGGCAGGTTTTTTACCACGAGCGGGAATAAAAACTTCAACTTTACCCTTCCCCTTTTGAGGATCGTCGTCGACTAATTGCAAGGCATCCAGGTCGCCAGTAACAATAGTGGTAATTACCTCTTTTGTTTTGGCCTGTTCAGCTAAGGTGCCGATGACGTCGTCGGCTTCAAAGCCAGCCTGTTCGTAAATAGGAAGGTTGAGTGTAGTTACTACTTGGCGAACTCTAGCTTCTTGGTCGATTAACTCTTTAGGTGTTTCGGCGCGTTGGGCTTTATAGTCTTTAAAAGCCTCGTGGCGAAAAGTGGGAGCAGCTAAATCAAAGGAGACAGCCAGGTGGGTGGGTTTTAATTCTTTAATAACAGTGAGAAGAATGCTGGTGAAACCGTAGACGGCGTTAACTAATTCGCCTTGACTGGTGGTTAAAGGGGGGAAGGCATAGAACGCTCTGAAGAGGAGAGCGTGGCCGTCGATTAAAATTAGACGATTCATGAATTAAGAATTATGTATACGGAAGTATTTTACTTCAAGAAGTTGACAAATGCACCCATACTCGATAGAATTCGCCACTATGGTTGAACAGGATGTTTACGCTCAAATTGCTGTCCTTCACGTAGCGGCAGCTGACTTAAGAGTCAGGGCTGTAGAAAGTGTTGCCGATACATTGGCTGATCTCAGAGGTTTAGCATTGTTTGGAAAAGGGTGGCTTGACGGTCCTACTTTTTCCAATAAACTAAAGCCAACTCAGACAGTCGGAGAATATAGTGATTTGCTTGCTCAAACTACGGCTCGGGCGCATGAAATGATTGAAAGTGGAGCTTATTCTCCAGACCAAGTCTCTGATTTGAAATTTGAGCTTTCGTTGCTTCGGAATGTTCTTTTTAAACCTTTTTAATCGCTCTTTGTTTTCGTTGCTTCTTCTATTCTGATTTTTTTGATGCCGATTAGTTTTTCGAATTCCTCGCCGTCGATGGTTTCTTGTTCGATTAACTTCTTGGCGATAAGTTCGAGTTTGGCGCGGTGCTTTAGCAGAGTGTCTTGGGCTAACTTTTGGGCCTGACCTACTAACTTTTTGATAGCGGCGTCGACCTTGGCTTGGACGGCGTCGGAAATACGGGTGGGTTCTATATACATGTGGCCGAAGTCGGTGGTTTCGTATTGAGGACCGAAGTTAATTGGTCCAAGTTCCTCGTCCATGCCAAAGTCGACCACCATGGCCCGGGCGATTCTAGTGGCTTTGTCGATGTCGTTGGCGGCGCCGCCAGTTAATTCTTTAAAGACCAAATCTTCGGCGCTACGGCCGCCTAAAAGAACGGCGATTTTTTCCAGGAGTTCGCTTTTAGTTTGTTGATATTTATCTTCTTCGGGAGGAGTAAGGGTAAAGCCTAAGGCCATGCCGCGAGAGACGATACTGACTCGGTGTACCCGATCAGCCTGCGGCAAAAAGTGGGCAACAAGAGCGTGACCGGCCTCGTGGTAGGCGGTCATTTTCTTTTCATAATCTGATTGAAGGCGTTTTTTCTGGGGACCTAATTTAACTTTGGTGGCGGCTTCCTCGATGTGTTCCCAGCTAATTTCTTTTTTGTTCTCACGGGCGGCTTGAATGGCAGCTTCATTGAGCATATTTTCCAAGTCGGCGCCGGAGAAGCCAACGGTGCGTTTGGCAACCCGATCCCAATTAACCACTTTGGTAAAGGGCTTACCTTGAGAGTGAATTTTTAAAATCCTTTTTCTCTCTTCGATGTCGGGTAGAGTTAAGGTGACGCGGCGGTCGAAGCGGCCGGGGCGCGTCAGGGCGGGATCGAGGAGGTCTCCCCGATTGGTAGCGGCCAGAACGATGACGTTGTCATTTTGAGTAAAGCCATCCATTTCTACGAGAATTTGATTGAGGGTTTGTTCGCGTTCATCGTGGCCGCCGGCAACGCCTAAGCCCCGGACGCGGCCGATGGCGTCGATTTCATCGATAAAGATGATGGCCGGGGCATTGCGCTTGGCTGTTTGGAAGAGGTCGCGTACCCGACTGGCGCCGACGCCGACGAGCATTTCCATAAATTCGGAACCGGCCATGGAAAAGAAGGGGACGCCGGCTTCACCGGCGACAGCCCGGGCCAACAGAGTTTTACCCGTACCCGATGGGCCGATGAGGAGGACGCCTTTGGGGGTACGGGCGCCCAACTGGCGATACTTTCTAGGATGTTTAAGAAAATCGACGACTTCTTCGAGTTCTTGTTTGGCTTCGTCGACGCCGCCCACGTCTTTAAAAGTGATGTCTTGCTTACCTTTGCTAAAGACTTTAGCCCGAGAACGGCCAAAGCCCATGATGCCGTCTTGGGCGCCGCGGGCTTGGCGGATGAGGAAAACGAAGAATAAACCCATGAGAACCAGGGGCAAGACGGTACCGATAATATCAAAAAAGAGGCGGCCGGTGGACTGGTCAACCACTTGGATGTCAACGCTAGTAGGGTCGATATCAGCGGCCTTTAAGGTGGCAACCAAGCTTTCGTCAGATTCTTTAACCACGGCCGCAGGCTCTTCAGAGTCCTGGTATTTGACTTTCAGTTGATCGCCTGTAACTTCGATTGTTTGCACACGTTTGGCGCGGATGTCTTCAATAAGCTGGCTTAGACTGACTTGTCTGGGAGCGGAAAGGCCACTGACTAAGTTGATGAGAAAGGGCACGAAGAGCAAAAGGATAATGATCCAGACAACAAAGCGTTTGGGGTTTAAGTTGACGCGAAACTCCATCTTCTTGATGGGAGCTAGTGGTGATGGAAACGGACCGGTCTGCCGAGGCTTTTCCTCGGGTGGTTTTTTTTCCGGATTTTTGGGTTTTGTTTCGGTCATAGCACTCTATTCTACCTCGAAAAGGGGTAAAAAAGAAGGTAGAGTGTAGAGATAATCTAGAATCAAGAATTATGTATCATGACGAAGGCATTGGGCGAGCAGTCATTCTGAACTTGTTTCAGAATCTTACAATTTGAATTGCCGAGTACTAGCGAATTTTTGAGCCGAGGGGCAAGTGATTGACTTCAATAAACAAAGGTTTGACAGAACCGTGCTGTTCAAATGGTAGCTCTAAGCCGTCCACGGCTAAGATCATCCCCTGAGATTCCTCGGTCATGATTTTTTTAGACTCTAGGTTGGTGACGAATAAGAATTGTTTGCCGATGAAGTCAGCTGGATAATAACCGTATGAGCGGACGCCGGTGAAAATAATTCTAGTGCCAAAGTCTCCTAAGTCGACATGAAGGCGAATGAGTTTGGTGCTGTCATTAACGTTTTCGGCTTGGGTAACTTTGCCGACCCGAATTTCTATTTTGGCGAAGTCTTGGATAGAAATTGTCTGAGAATTAATGTTTTGGGGAATAACAGTCATATACTTTAATATTATATCTACGCTTCGCCTTCGGCTCAGCCGATGTAATTCGCTTTGCTCATTATAATATCAACCCGTATACTTGAAGAAAGAGTACTGGTTGGTGAGGCCGATGGCGTCTCGGACTTCGCTCATGGTTTTGGTGGCTTCTTGGCGGGCTTTGGCAGCGCCGCTTTCCAAAATGGCTTTGACTTTAGTCGGATTGGCTCGGAGTTTGGCGAATTGTTCCCGCGCTGGCTTAAAAGTATGGAGGAGTGATGCAAATAAGTATTCTTTGACTTCAACGTCACCCACAGTCCCCTGCTGATATTTTTCTTTGAGTTCCCTCACCCGAGCCGACTCGCCAAAAAAGTCCAGGTAGGTAAAGACCATGTTGCCTTCGATGTGGCCGGGGTCGTTGGCATGAATCCGAGTGGGATCGGTGTAAGTGGAATTAACCTGTTTTTTAATGGTATCTTCTGACTCAAAGATGCTGATGTAATTTCCCAGCGTCTTACTCATTTTTCTTTGGCCGTCGGTGCCTAAAATCACGGCTACGTTTTCCGGAATGTGCGGCTCTGGTAATTTGAAGACATTTGTCTTAAAGGTTTTGTTAAACCTTTCGGCAATGTCACGCGTTATCTCGATATGTTGTTTCTGGTCTTTGCCGACCGGCACTAAATCCGGCTTATAGAGAAGAATGTCGGCGGCCATGAGAATGGGATAATTAAAAAGGCCGAGGTTAATTTCATCTTCGGCAACTTCTTTGGTTAATTTATCTTTATAGGCATGGGCGCGCCTGAGTAAACCTAAAGGGGTGACGTTATTTAAAATCGTTTGCAGCTCGGCGTGTAACGGTACGTCTGATTGGCGGAAAAAAGTGACGTTGGGTAAATCTTCTCCCAATTCTCCCATTAGCAAAGCTAACTCATTGAGGATGAGGGTTTCGGCGTTTTGCTGAAGTTGTTTTTGGTTCTGAACGGTGGTTAAGGCATGTAAATCCGCCACGAACAAAAAACATTCATGGTCTTTGGCGATGTCGATGAATTGCTTGACTGCTCCTAGGTAGTTGCCAATATGGAGCAGGCCGTCGCCTGATGGGGTGATGCCGGATAAAATGCGTTTTTTGCCTTGATTTTCGGTGCTAGCTGCTGCTATATCGATAACACGGCTGTTGGGTATTTTTTTGAAATCGGCAGTTCGATAACGGAATGTGCAACTAAAACTTCCCGTGCCGCCATTAAGATATTCCTGATCAAAAAGGTGTTTATCCAGGATTGTTAAAAGACCTGGATTTAAGATTCGGGCAGCACCAACCGACACGCCCGTGACTTTTACAAATTCATCTTTGTTGGCTAACCGTAGATTTGATACTTTTAGGCTTTTCTTGATTTTTCCTGAGTCTAAATGCGTACCTCCTCGCTTGACCACAGCGATAAATTGGTTGTCAGCTTTCATAATTAAAGTGGGACAACTTCCAGACACAGAATCATGTAGGTACTGCTGGACTGCCTCAACAGTCGTTAAGTGAGGATGCTCAATAATCTGGTGCTTAATACCGACTTGGTTAAGCTCCTGACTGTATTTTTTTACTTGGGCGTTAATCATTTTTCCTCCTTCATATAGTAACGTTTTAATAAAACTTTGGCTAGAACGGTGAGGGAGTCAAAAACTGGCAAATAATAATGCTTGGGAAAAACTAAGGGTAGCTCGGTGCAGCCAAGAATAAGGGCAGTAATGTTCTGTTTCTTTATCGATTCGGCGACTGCCAATGCCTCTTCTCTACTTGATACGATATCACCACTCACTATCTTTTTGACCACGTTACCCAGGCGTTTGATGTTGGTATCAGTTGGGGTAACCACCTCAATTCCTTCTTCACTCAAAGCATTCTGATAGAGACCGGTGGTAATAGTTATAGGAGTGGCGAGTAAACCCACCCTGTGATGATTGTTCAGTTTGACTAAACGAGCCACTTCGTCGGGAAGATCGATGAAAGGAATGTTGGTAATTCTCTGCAGTTCTGGTAGAAGAATATGGACGGTGTTACAGGCAATACCGAAGCAGCTGATAGGTAGCTTCGAAAGTTGTTTAACGCGTTCAATGAGCATGTTTTCGGCGACTGATTTCTTCCTGGTATCAGAAATAAAGTCCGGTACCGGAATAGAGTGGATGATGACTTCTGGGTAGTCGTGGTTGGCTTGAGCATGATATTCGGATCGAGCCAGATTAATAATTTGTTGATAGAGCCGCGCTGAGGCATCGGGTCCCATACCACCTAAAATTGCGATTGGTTGTCCTTGTCCGTTTTTCATACAAAAAACCGTCCTTAGCCATAACAATTATTATGGACAAGGACGGATTAACCGTGGTGCCACCTTGATTTGTTGCCTACTTGCCGTTAAAAAATCCCTCTAGAGAGGGATAACATCGTGACAAATAAGTAATCTTATTCGTGACGTGCTCCGAATTTCTCCGACACACGTTGCTGACTTTTGACGGTTTCGCCTCCGGCCGATATTTTTCGGCAGCGTTCTCCTTCCGTAACTTTAGTGAAGGAGGATCCCCGGTTCCAACCACACCGGATCAACGCTTTTATTGAGTTGTGGGCGGATTGTATCTAACTTGATTAAAAAAGTCAAACTTGGTACAATATCCAGGCTAAATTGACGTGCGGGGTAGTGTACGGTGGCACGTGAGGCTCATAATCTCACAGACAAGGTTCAACTCCTTGCCCCGCAACCAAATAAACCGCCGACAGGCGGTTTTTGCATGCTACTATTATTCTTGACATGAAACTAGTCATCCCCCAGGTGCAGCGCCGTAACGTCCTTTTGTTTTATCTTTTAACCGCTTTCTACAGTTTGTGGTTCGTGGAAGCGGTCTGGTATTTTTATTGGTCGAAATTCGCGAGCTACACCGTCATTGGTCTCATGTTTTCTGTGTTGACAATTGTTTGGATTGTGGCAGAGATTCCGACCGGCGCTTTTGCTGACCGATACGGCCGGAAGTTATCAGTCAACATCGGCGCCTTTCTTCAAGCTATCGGCGCAGTTTTACTTGCCGCCGCCCCAAATATCTGGTGGTTATTCTTAGGCGGCTTTTTAGAAAATATCGGCCGTGCCTTTATCTCCGGTTCACTAGAGGCCTTGGTCTTTGACGACCTAAAAGCCGATAAAAGCAACCAAGAATTTGATAAAGTTATGGCCTTTAAAGCCCAAGTCGCTTTAATCGCTTTTACCACCGGCGTTTTAATCGGCGGTTTTGCCTTTCTCATTTACTTCCGTTTACCGCACATCCTTCAGGCCAGCCAGATGATTCTCGCTTTCCTTGTCTCCTTTGGGCTAAAAGAGAGACTGCGACCTTCGAACGGGAAAAGTCTTAAAAACGTCCTCAAGCAAAATCTTGTCGGCTTTCAGCAACTCGGCAAGATAACTCTTCGCCCCTTTTTACTTCCAGCTCTTACCCTAATGCTCTTATTTTTCCTCTATGACTGGGGATTTTCTAAACCGGCCTTGGCAGTTCATTTTGGCCTCTATTCCCGCGGCCAAGCCATTCTTTATGCCGCTATGGCAGTCATCGCGGTTGGCGCGGTTGGTTTATTGCCTAAAATCAGGCGAAAAGTGGGTGATACGATTGCCTTACCGCTGTTGGTTGCCGTCGCGGGACTGGGGTTTGTGCTCGGCGGCTTGCCCTTGGGTTTAATGGGCATTGGTACTATCCTAGCCATAGATCTTTCTGGCAATATCGGCGAGCCCTGGATATCGATCATCGTCAACAAGCACCTCGAATCTCAATATCGCGCCACTTCTCTCTCTACCCTCCAGTTTCTTGTCCGAGTTCCCTTCATTTTCATCAATATCATCGCCGGCCGCGCCATCGACGCTGGCTGGATCAACTCCTTTCACATTATCATTGGTATATCGGCGCTTGCTCTAGCGCTAATAAGCCTTAAGATAAGAAAAATCGCGACTGAAGTCAGGCAAAACTGATTTCTATCTGGTACAATACGCTTAAGGCAGGGTAGCTCAATGGTGGAGCAGCGTCTTCATATCGACAAGCGCTCCGCGCTTATTCGATGTAACTACGGCTGCGTAGCTCAGGGGCAGAGCAATCGTTTCATAAGCGATGGGCCGGTGGTTCGAATCCACCCGCAGCCACTTGTCAATACAACGCTCCGCCGCAGGCGGAGGTAGTTATAAGGCGACGGTTGTGGGTTCGAGCCCCACCCCTGCTACTTTCAAAAGAAAAGACTCCACCACTTTCGCCAAGTGGGAAGGTCTTGCGGCGGCTGATCTTTGGGTAAATTTAAGGCTTCATCGCGCAAGAGCTCTTCAGGAATGATGACGGCGGTTTCGTCGGGTTTGGCCAGACCTAACTTATCCCGAATAAGGCTTTCGATGGCTAAATTGCCACTGGGGTCGTTTAGCTTGTCTTCGAGAGTCTGTTTTTCTCCTTTCAGTTTGGTAACTTCGCTTTCCGCCTTGACCAAGCGTTCGCGCAGGCCGATTAAGTCGAAGGTGCTTCGGACTAAGTTAACGATGAGGAGGATTAACAAAATGGTGGTAACTGCCAGCGATAAGCGGCGGAGGCGAATTGACATATGGCCTCTCTGGTGTTATTATGAGACACGCTGCCCCGGTGTCGGGGCATTTGTTTAGTGACTTAATTTTATCACCTTTATATCTAAGCCTACGGCCGATATATCTAAGCTTGCAAGCTCAGCAGACGTTGCTCTCCGCCAGTTGGCGGACCGCAATAACGCTAAGGAAAACATCTATCTCTTAATATGGCAGACACTGATAGTTCTAACCTTTCCTTCAAAGATTCCCTGGATAAGTTTCTGACCTTTCTGAAACAGAATAGGCGGGCTCACGCAACCATTCTGGCCTACGGTAAGGACGTGGAGCAAATGGAAGAATATTTGGCCGAGCGGCGCAATAAAAGTAACGCCGGTGAAGTGACCACCGAGGATATTGAACAATTTAAAATCCACTTAAAAAACCAAAACTACACGGCCAAATCGATTAGCCGCAAAGTCAATTCAATCAAGTCTTTGTTTCGATTCTTGAAAAAGCAAGGTTTGGTAAGCGACAATCCGGCGACTCTAGTGTCCCACCCTAAATATGAGATTACCCCACCCCGGGCGCTGTCCAAAATGGAGTATCGGGCGCTAAGAGATGCCTGCCGGGATGATTTGCGCTTGTCGGCAATTATTGAACTGCTGCTTCAGACCGGAACCAGAATTGGGGAACTGGCGAATTTGACTATTGAGGACGTGGATACAGCCCACAAAACGATTACGGTAAAAGCCTACGAATCGCATCCGGAACGGATAATTCCCATGAACCAGGCAGCGGTGAAAGCGCTGTCGGCATACCTAAAAGTGCGTCCTAAAGTAAGGGAAACGACGCTGTTTGTGACCAAAACGGGTAAACCGTTTTTAGTACGTAATATCAGAACAGCGATTGACCGTTACTACAAACTGGCAGGGATAGCTAACGCCAAGGTGAATGATTTGAGGCATACCTTTATTATTCAGCAACTTTCTGCCGGGGTGCCACTCACCTATTTATCCAAGATTGTGGGCCACAAGCGGATTTCGACCACGGAAAAGTATCTCAAATTGGTAGAGACGAAGCTCGAGAAAGAAACGGTGAAGATAGAGGAACTTTAGGCGAGCTATTAGCCACTAGCCATTAGCGATTAGTCATAAAAACGTTAGAGAAACTTATGGTAAATGATTCACAAGAAATTTTTTTATTTGATAAAGCTCCTGTTATTGTTTCTGGAAATGATAAGTTGACTCTGGATGAATTGATTCAAATAGTTGGTGGGGGAAGATCTGTATTTAATCATGATAGTGCATTACCTCTTGTTTTTGGCTGGTTTATTAATGAGGGTAAATTGGCAGATGAATCTCTTGAAGATGCTTCAACACATTATATCGCTTCAACCGATGCTTTTAATGAAGCGCAAAAGCGTTTGTGCGCTTTGCATGGAGAGCAAGTAGTTAGAATGATGAGCCAAGAAGACTATCAGGATGCTCTAGGAACGATGTTGCAACAATTGGTTGCTGAAAATTGGACTTTCCAGAGCTAAAATTAATCCGCATTGCGCTGTTTGCGAACAAGGCGGACGTGTTTGAAGGTTTTGGCTTTGCCGCTGACCTCATCGGTAATGGTGATGGTATAGCGGCGCTCCCGATCTTCTTCTTTTTTATCTTCCTGGAGAAAAAATTCGTCCCAGAAGGCGGCGTCGGCTTCGTCGGTGGCGGCGAAGGCGGCTTCGGGAAGATCGTCAATGAAATTGTCGGAGAATTTAGTCGCCATGAGAACCCATCATAACATCAGATACCAGCTAGCGCAAGCTTTGGTGGGAGCGCTAGGACTCGAACCTAGAACCCTCAAGGTATAAGCTTGATGCTCTGCCAATTGAGCTACGCTCCCCTTCTTAAGCTATATTGATTGGATGGCTGTTTTAGTGCTGAACTATGAGTGATTGAAAGAATTTTATCACAGCTTTAGGTCTTTTACGGTATTTTTAACGGTGGTTGGGTTGGAGGAAGTTTAAGATTTGTAGAGCTTCTTCGGTTAGAGCCCGGTCTGTCCCGACAAGGTCCTGAATTTCTGTTATTCGTTGGTCATCAGCTTGTAAGAGAGTAGTAAGGTGTTGTAGCTGAGAGACTAATGCGGCGGCAACGATA
>MHDE01000022.1:51109-74886 GCA_001803465.1 Microgenomates group bacterium RIFCSPHIGHO2_01_FULL_45_11
TCCCGGGGTCTATGGTTAATCTGTCAGCTTCGGAGCCGAAGAGAAGTTGGAAAAGGGCAGTCAATTCGTCAGATACAGCTTCGTTATTCCTTGACATATGTTCTATTAGGGAATTGTACTGCGAAGAGTCAAGTTAACCTAAAGTTTGGCGCGACGGGTGATTTCGTCTTCGATGATGACGTGGTTTTTGCCGTACTTTAAGCGCGATAAACTTTTTATCATTTCGGCTAACTTGGGGTTACGCCGTTTTTTCTCGGCCTCCATGTCTTTGGTTAAATCCATGCTAAAGGGAATGACCGGTTCGTTGTTGACGGTAGTCTTAATATAGACGTGGAAACGCTCGACGTTGGTGAGGTCGGTTTCGGTGAAGGTGGGGGTAAATTCGTGCTGGAGAAAATTGGCGTCGGAAACGCCAATGCGAAAGGCAATCAGGGTGCCGACGTTGCCAAAGACGGCTTGCTTGACTTCTTCTTCGACCTGGCCGATAAACTGGTTGGCGACGGTTAAATTTAAGTGATATTTTCTGGCTTCTGACAAAATGGTGGCAAAGTCGGGAGTGGCAAAGTTTTGGAACTCGTCGACGTAGAGGTAAAAGTCGCGGCGGTTATCCTCGGGAACGTCCTGGCGGCTCATGGCGGCGATCAGGATTTTAGGGACCAGAATCAGGCCTAAGAAATTGCTGTTTTCCTCCCCGATCTTGCCTTTAGCTAAATTAATAAGGAGGATTTTGCCATCATCCATGACTTTTCTAAAGTTAAAGGCACTCTCACTTTGACCGATAATGTTACGCATCATTTTGTTGGTGACGAAGCGACCGAATTTAGAAACGATGTAGTCCAAAACTTCGGATTTATGAAAGTCGGCAGTTTGGGCGATTTGGTCAGTCCAGTAACGGCGGATAATGGGGTCTTTGATTTTGGGAAGAAGCTCCTGAACGTAGCGAGCGTCTGTTAAGGCGCGGACGACCTCGACAAAGGTAGAGCCGGGTTCGCTCATAACGGTTAACATGGCGTTTCTAATGGCGTGTTCGAAGCGGGGGCCAATGATGCCGGTTTTATGAGGGTCGTAGAGCTTGTACATCAAGCCGATAATTGAGGTAACCACAAAGTGCTGCTGGGCTTCGGTGCTAGCTTCAAGCATGTTTAAACCCATGGGTCGGTCGATGTCAGAGGGGTCAAAGTAGATGACGTCTTCGGCGCGGCTGGCAGGAATGAGTTCCAAGATTTGCTCGACGGTATCATGGGGGTCGATAAAGCAGACGCCCTTGCCGGCTTCAATATCCTGCATAATCATTTGCTTTAGGAGTTCTGATTTGCCGGTGCCGGTTTTGCCGATGATATAGATGTGGCGTTGGCGGTCGGTTTCAGAAATGTGGACGGAACGGGTGATGCCCCGGTAGACGGATTTGCCAAGATATAAACCCTCCTTGGGAATTTCGGCGGGGGCGGGGGCGGCTTTGGCGGCCAGCCAGTGGATATGGGGAGTTTCGACTAACTTATTGGGAAAATGGAAGACGCCGGCTAACTCTTCGCTACTTAAGACAGTTCGAGAGCGGCCAAAGAAAGATTGGTAGCGATAAATGACGTTAACCATGAGCATGGATTTAAATAGTAAACGGAGTTTGGTTTTGGTAAAGCCATTTAAGGCGGAAGTAAATTGGGCGAAGGAACCGACAATGTTTTTTAAATGGCTGTCGGCGGCGTCCTGAGTGGGGGCGGAAACGACAATGCGAATTTCGGTTTCAAAGCCGGGCTTACCGACTTTGTTATCGATGAGTTCGTAGGTTTTCTGGTCGGATTTGAATTTGGCGGTTTCGGGGTTGGCCTCCTCTTTCTTGGTGGAAGATAGGTAGCCTTTACCCTGCTCCTGCCATTTTTTGCCAGCCGGGATGGTAAGAAATTGGATGAGGGCGCCTTCGCCGGTACCCATTTTGGCCAGAGAGGAGGAGAGGCTACTTAAGGGGTCGGTGGGGAGTTCACGATAGGTTTTTATCGGTAAATAGGAGGAATTTTTGAGTTTCAAAGCGGCAAAAGCAACCTTGCCAGTTTCGGTGAAAATGTTGTATTCGTCGACCAATTTGACCTGCGCTCCCGGGTAGGCACCGTGGATTTGTTTTTCGACCAGGTCGTGGAGATCTTCGTGGCAGGAAACGTAGAAGCGGATATCTTCTTTTCTGGCCACAATTTCGAAAGCGACATGATCCTGGGCTTTGAACCATGATCTTAATCCCCCACCGGCGTAGAGGTTGTGAAGAGAAGCAAACATTTGTTCGGCGGCGTCGATTTTAATTTCGTTGCCGCGGGGAATGGATACTTCCAAGAGGATTGATTTTAAACTTTTTTCTTCCCGGTCGCGGTACTTGAACCATAAAAGCAGGACGAAACCGATGGCGGCCAGACCCCCAGCAGCGGCCAGCATAATGATCACTAGGACCAGAAGGTAGGTGAGGAAGCTGGTGAGTTGGGTAAGTTGGTCCATGAGACATGAATTATGAATTATGAATTACGTATTAAGTATAGAGGATAAGGAAGCCTGTGATTTTTTTGCTTGATACTTGATACGTTATACTTGATACTGATTTGTGTTTACGATGGACGGTACACAATAGCAGAGCCAAACTTTTTAATCAATCTTAGGCACCACTCGGCTAACCAACGGACACTATCGCTAACTGAGGCTTTTTGGCCGGTAGTGACTGAGTCTTCACTGACAGGCAGAACGATTTGGTCCTCAGTGACGTCTGGTTCGGCAGAACTAACGAGAGTTTGGCCTTGATCGTCGGTGACGGGTTGAGGGAGTTTGATGTCCTCACCCCGTTCCAGTTTTTCCAACCAGCTTTCGACTTCCTCTGGGACTTTCTCTGGCTCGCGGGTCTCAACAATGGGAGCGGTTTCAGAAGGATCAACTGGTTTGGCTTCAACAGTCTCTTTGGCGATGGTGCCGGATGCTGACGCGGGTGCGTTAACCGGTTGAGATGGGGGTAGGGACGATGATGTTGGTGGGGGTGGCGCTGGTTGGTTTTGGCCTGATGTGGGCAGTTGGTTATCCATAAGTCTATCTTAACACGAGATGAGGAGGTTTGCTGATGGGTGAGTTGGAGTGATTAATTACCGCAGAATTGCCGCAGAATTTCCGCATCTTGAGGAAGGATCAACGATTAGTGGCCCCGTCAAACGCGGTAAACTAGTCACTAGCTGGCTAGTAACTAGTCTGGAAAGCCGGTTTTAGCCAGTACCACTTCTCTAACATTAACTGGAATTATTAAACCCATGGTTTCGAGTAAGTTGGCGGTTTTTTGGAGAGGCAGGCCGACGACACCGGTAAGGCTGCCCTCTAGATTATCAAGAAAGCGACGGGCGTGACCTAAGATTTGATAGGAACCGGCTTTGTCAACATATTCTTTGGTTTGGAGGTAGAGAGACAATTCCTGATCGGAGAAATTGCCAAAGGTGACCAAAGAGCGATCAACTTCAACTACTTTCTCCCCGGTTTCCACGTTGACTATGGCCACGCCGGTATAGACTTGGTGGGTTTTGGCTCTTAAGGCGGTAAGCATGAAGCGCGCTTCCTGTTCATCTTTAGGCTTACCGAGAATTTGAAGAGATCCATCTTCCCTACTAACGACGATGACGGTGTCGGCGCCGATGACCAGAGTGGGTTCGTAATGTTTGCCTTCTAGTTCGGGGTGAAGGCGTTTGGTTTCTGGGTGTGATTGATGACGAATAGCTTCGGTCACCACTTGGGCTTTGGCGACGGCTAAACTAGCGACCAGTTCTTCCGGATCGTTTGAGGTAATTGACGTTTCGTCGAAATCGCTGACGATGACTTGAAAGGGAAGGTTAAGCCAGGATAAGAGTTCTTTGCGCCAGATACTCCCTGAGGCTAAAACTAGATGCATATTTAACTATTCTACCAGAGGTTTAAAACCCAATCGCCCGTAAAATAGATGGTGAGAGATCCACCATCACCACATCGTCCCGAGCAGTCAACTCCAGCCCTTTCCTCAAAGTGTTACCGAAGATAAACAAATCAACCGAGACATCATCCAACGGTTTAACCCCTTGCGAAAGGACGGGGTGGGTAAACGCAAAAATCGATCGAACTGCCTTGGGAAAGCACTTCCTAACTAAAGTTGTATCTTTTTTAGCAGTGAGGCATGAGTCTGCCATGTCATCGGTTAAGATGACTACATATTCTTCATCATCTGGCGCTTCGGTGGAAGGAATCATCATTTCAGTCACTTTGATTAATCCATCACTTTGTTTTTTCCACTGGACCCGTCTGGATAAGGTGACCTTTTCAACTGCCCCTGCTTGCTTTCTGAATTTATCTATGTAGAGTAGTTCTACCTGGTGGAGTGAATTTTTGGGGTGATTTAACAGTTGGAGGGCTATTCCTTCAGCCCTCTCGATTGCGCCCTTGTCGCAGGCTACTACCACCAACGGCTTATCAAGTAAATTCTCCTCCTCTAAATATCCATATATTGACGCTGCAAATTCTGGAGCCGGGTTGGCTGAAATAAATTCAAAACCCATCTTTTCAAACACTCTTGCCGGCAATTCGGGGCTATGGATGTCCACCGTCACTACCTTTACCTTAGGAATGGTTTGTCCCAGTAAAGCCTTAAACATTCCTACCGGATTAGCTTCTACCAGTGCTCTCAATGTTTGTTCCTTTCGTAGCTCCCTTAACACATCTTTCGCTGGGAAACCGAAGGCTTTGGGATTAACAATCATTTCCAATACTTCATACACTAAATCCTCTCTCTGGCCGAGCCGATGACCTCTAGAACCTCCAATCATGGGAGTGGTAACGTACGCTTCATCAATCCGGGAAGAGAAAGCGGGATTTCGGAGCAATCGAGCCACATTTTCTACCACCGTCATGCTGCCTCCGTCTGCGGCTTGAGTGGACCCTAAAAATACCAGTTTTTTTACCGGTCGAAGCAGGGTGGCGAGTCCGGCAATTCTGGGTTGAGCGTCTTGATAGTTTCCTACCACATTGATGGCTGCTGTATAAATCCCTGCTGCTTGAGCAGTTTCTGCCAAACGCCAAAAGAGTGGGTCAGGCCCGAAACGGCGGGCACTGACTATGAGTAAATCAAGCGGACGGGGTGTCTCGGGAGAAATTAATCCCAAACCAGCCATCATTTCCGGCACCAATGGCCGCCATGGCGTCCCCTCGGTCAAACCGGCTAATAGTGCATGTGTCCTGGCCGTCTGCTCTTTGGGTACATACTTCCACTGAACATCAACACCCAAGAGCGAGCCTACAGTAACTAGGAGAGTTCGCCACGTTACCGGATCCTTTTGATTACGAAGACCTTCATATAACCCCGCACATATCTTTGTATCAAAATCGTTATCAATTGGAGTCAGTTGTTCTTGTCTTAAAGACTCAGTCATACAAAAAAACCGCCCTGGAAGCCAGTCAAACTGGCCGGGCAGCGGGAAGGGTTGAGATTAATCTACTCTTTTAGGGATGTTAAATCAATCCTTTTTCTAGGTTTTTTCCCCGCGACACTCGCTAAGGCTGCTTGATAATTCCGTCTAGAGTGTAGACTACTAAGGGCTTGGGAGAGCGGGAGCCAGGAGGCGGTGTAGAATTCTTGCCGGTCGTAGGTAAAGTCGATGAGTTTTTTCAATTCGACCCGGTACCATAAATCCCAGTGGCGGCGGCAGGAACGAGCCGGGTTAGCGATATCGACGACTGTCAGGTTGAAAAAGGCGGGGCGCTCATGGGTGAGCGGATATTTAAGTTCTTCGACAATTTCGCGTTTGAGAGTATCAAGCGGGTGTTCTTCGGGTTCGATGTGGCCACCCGGGGGAAGCCATTCATCGGCTTTGATGTGGTGGCCGACGAAAACAGCGTTTGACTGACGATGATATGGGACAAAAAAGACGCAGAAGTGGTCGCTGGGGTTATGGCTCCGGACAAGGCGCTGATTGATGGCCAGCCGATTGAGGAATTGTTGATAGGTCGAGACATCGATTGATATGGAACGGGAAAGTCGGAATAGTTCTTGACGAATTGAATGGCGGAGACTATTCACTGTTTCTTCCTTGATTCATACTTCGTGTTTGCCCTGAGTTTTGTCGAAGGGATTCTTGATTCTATTTTTATAATCCTCAATCATTTGGCGGTGGTCGAAGGCGATGTGGTCGGGTAAATGGTTAAGGCCGAACCAGCGATACTCCTCTACCTCGTCGGGGTTGATTTCCGGTTCGCCTTGAGGAGTGACGACAAAGCAGTGGCCGATATTCTGACGGCCGTCGAGGTCGCGGCCGGTGTCGGAATAGACGCCTAAAAATTTTATTGAGTTAACAGACAGGCCTATTTCTTCTTTGAGTTCGCGGCTGACCGATTCTTCCAAGGTTTCGTCCCAATCGAGGTAGCCGCCGATGAGCGCCCACCAACCTTTTTGGGGGTTTCTCTTTCTTTTGATGAGTAAGACTTTACCGTCTTTAACGACCATGATGTCGTTGACACAATTTCTGACGTTATAGCGCTTGCAGACCGGACACCAACTTCCCTTTTTGATAGCTCCGGTCGGGTATTTTTCCCAATCTTGGTGGCGAGAGGCTGAAGGCAGGGCTGACTTAACTAAGGGTAAATGGGATAAGAACTCACGGACGGCAACGGCATCGTATTTGGTAAAAGGATAATGAGGCAAATCTTCGAGCTTAACCCACTTGAACTGGTCGTGTTCTTCGTTAAGGGTGATGGTGCCAGAAATGAACTGGGCTAAGTAGCCGACGACCACGGTTCTGACAGCGTGATCTTCGGCTAAAGGGAAATCCCAACAGGCAAGCGGTACGCCAAGCTTATATTTAATGGTGCCGATTTCTTCGATGACTTCCCGTTTGAGGCCGGCTGGTAATGGTTCATCCGGTTCAAGGCCGCCGCCGGGAAAATCCCATTTGCCTCGGAGTGAGGGATGTTCTTTTTCCGAATCGGATAATCTGACGATGAGAAGTTCGTCTTGGTCGTTAAGAAGAAATAATTTTTGGGCAAAGCGGAAGCGTTTGGCCATGTATCGATTTTATCACTGAAATTTAGAGAATGGTGAATCGAGTTCGATTCAGTTTTGGATATTGCAAAAACTACTCAGAACCCTCACGGCTTCGTCAAGTTTGTCTGACTTTACGAGAAGATAATCTGTATCAAAAGTGGATACCGCAAAAATGCTGATACCGACTGCTGCTAAAGGGTTGGCAAGTGAAGCGAGGATTCCCGTTAAAGAAAAATCGAGTGGTCCTGCGACTTTAAAGGCTCGCCAATCTTTTTCAGTTTTGATATCACTCGGGACTAGATTTTCTGAACAAACGATTGAGAGTTCATCATCAGTTTTGGTTACTGAGAAGAAATCATCGCCTTCAACCCAAGAAGGTATCTGAGTGTCTTTATCAAGACGACAAATAGCCAATTTTTGCGGTAATACAGAAAGTGAAAGTTTTGAGTTTTTCATATTTCAAAAGCTAGTCTATCAGAAAAAGTGCGCGTGGTGGCTAACGTTTTGATTCAAAAAAAGTTGTGAGGAAATTCTGGTCAAGAGCTCGCCTTTATCGTTAAGAAGAAATGGTTTTTGAGCAAAGAAAAGACGTTTAACCAAAGTATGCTCGATTTCTTGGTTTGTAATCTTAAAAAACTTGTAATTTTTGGAAAGTAGCTCTCGTAGGGGCATTTAGGTCGTATTTACTGAGATCTTTTGACTTAACCCAGGCGTACGTTTCAAACTCTTCATTGAGCTTGACCTTGGTTAATTTAGTACGACAGGTGAATTCGAGATAAATAAGGTATTGTTCTTCTGACCGACAATTGGGGAAGTATTTGACGATGTGGTCGTCGGTAAAAAAAGCGGGTTTGATGGTGGTAATTTCTAAGCCGACTTCTTCACGGACTTCGCGGCGGAGAGCAATTTCCATTTCTTCACCCTCCTCTACTCCGCCACCCGTAAGGGCCCATTGGCCGGGATAGACACCGAGGTCAGCGGGTTTTTTGCAAAGAAGGTACTCACCCTTTTTATTTTGGATGATGGCAACGACGATGAGACGGTGGACCATAAGGGAAAGGTAACACAAGTAGTAAAAGTAGGACAAGTAGAACAGGTAGAATAGGACAGAAATGGGCAACAAGCGGTCTTTACGTATGATATACTACGCCAACTATGCCACAAAGCGCAGACCAATTGGATGGCCGATTTGATCCGCGATTAATTCCCGGACAAAGTTATCTAAAAGCGGAGTTTATCTCCCGATTGCAGATGCTTGCTGACCTTAATCCAACAAACGAATTGCTGGTGAGTAAGGTTCAAGGTTATATAGAACGAGCACAAAGGGTTGATGATGATATTCTTTTAGGTTTTAGCCTTGATTATAAATTGTTTTTTGGAACACAAATACAGACGGGTCTGACAGAAATGGAATAAATCTTTAAATTGATGGCTAGATCGGACAGGCCCCATACAATGCTATATAGGGCAAGCGCCGGTGTCACATTTGAGAACTTCTAAGTCGATGTCTTCGTCTAGTTCGCCGGTGATTTCGTTTAAGGTTTTCATGAAGTCGCCGATGGTGACGGCTTCTTCAGGCTGGTATTCGTAGGCGGTCAATTCCTGCTGGGGCATAACGCTGGCGCATTTGACCTGGCTGTAATACTTTTTCATCATGGCTTTGAAGTGACGAAAATTGACTTTGTCCTTTTTGTATTTCAAAGTGTAGGAGACTTGGTTGCCGGTGTCCGGTAAGGGGTTACCAGACTCGTCGATGCCGACAATCCAATATTTTTCCAAAAGCATGAGCCATTTAAATTGTTCTTCGGGGGTGGCTTCGCCGGCGGTGACTAACTCGCCGTTCATACCGAGTCGACAGATTTCGGGCTGGGTAGGAAAGCCGACGACGGTGGTACCGTGGTAACTTTTTAATTCTCTGACCGGGTAACCTTCTTTCTTATATTTGGCTACCAAGGGGTCGCCATTGATAAACTGAACCCAACGGATGTACTCGCGCATGGCGGGCAAATGGGCGCCTTCGGAGAGGCCGAAGAGTTTAGAGGTAGTGCCAGCGGGTTTGATGGTGGTATTGGTGTGGGGAGTGACGAGACCTAGAAAGCGGGAATATTTTTCGGCTTCATCGACCACGGCGCGTTTAAAGGCAGCCAGGGTTAACCAAAAGTCCTTTGATTTTTCCTCGTTGATAAGGTCGCGGAAAGAATAGCCAAAGGCGTTCCAGCCAAACTCGTGAATGCCGGTCATACTGACGCCGATTCTATTGGTACGGGAGACCTCACGGTTATAGAGGGAGTCCATAGTGTTGACACGAATGAGAGCTCTGGTGGCGGCGCGGAAGGCTTCTAGGGCACTAGCAAAATCGGGAGCGTGATAGGGCACAACGTCGGCGATGACGCAGTAGCCGCCGAGCATATTGAGGGTGATTTCGCCGCAGGGATTGGGGATTTGCATGTAGACTTTGCTGCCGGCGTTACGGGCTAGATGAGAAAGCATGCGGGTGGTTTTTTTGCCCGGTTGATATTTGTTGCTGATAGCGTATTTGCCGTCGCGATAGCCGTCAAAACCGGTGTCGTTTTGGACAAAACGGTGCTGGTTAAAAAGGCCTGGTTCACCGGTATCGTGGTGGTAACTGGCGTGAAGGACGGCGTCCAACACCCTCTTGGCATGTTTGGCTTTTTGCTGCCAGAATTTATCGTCGACGGCGACGCTATCGTTGGCACTCCATAGAAAACCGCCTTGTTTAAGGTCAATAAAGTCAAAAATGTCGGGGTCGGTCCAGACTTTGGTGGCGATGCGGGCAGCCCGGCGAGCGCCGCCGACGAGGACACATTCGGCCAAATAATGGTCAACAAACATAGCTTGTTTCCAGGAAGGCATGCCAGCGTTTTTGACCGTGGTTACCTTTTGGATGGCGCGCATTAAGGGTTTAGGACCGGAAGCGGGGCGATCTTGCATGCCGCCGATGGGAGAACCTTTGGGGCGAACTTTAGAAAAATCAAGGACTAAAAGGTCATCTTTATACTTTTTCTCGTAGGCCATGACTTCGATTTTTTCAATAGCTTGGGCCCAACCCTCGCGGGAGTCAGGGACTACAAACCAGTAGGCTTTGGCGTACTTATGGCGGGCTTCTTTAACCGATTCGTCCTCACCCCAGACAAAGTCGGGGTGTTTGTCGTCTAAAACACAGCGGACTACCGACATATGGTCCCAGTTGACCAGGCACATATCGTCATCATAGGCACGACCGACTCCGGAACCGTTCAGTAAAAGGTAAAAAACGATGAAGGAGGCGGAAGCGGTGGAACAGTTGGTAAAGACTTCCATATTGCGTGTGGGTTGGGTGGCATCGCCGTGCTGGAGATGACGGCCGCTCATTAAGATGGTAGCGTTGGCAATATGTTTTTTGAGAAGTTTATATTCGGCTAAACGGTGCTTTTTGAGCCGAGCGGGAATAAGAGAGCTATTGCCTTTAGCGACGCGTTTAGCGACTTCGGTCCAGTCTTCACCAGCGCGTAAAATGGTACGTTTGGCGACGGCTTTGCCTAAACCGATGGTGAGGCGGCGGGTGTGAATGGTGACCGGCTTTTTCATTTGAGACGGATCCCAGCCCCACTTCGCCCCAGCGAGTGGGGCTTCGTGGGGTAAACCCTCTTTGACAGCAAGAACAACCTTTAGTTGACCATGGCCGTTAGCAGACACGACAGACTGACTGGCGTGGCCATTGAGCTTGGGCTGGGATTTTTGAATGTGACTATTAGCGCCCGACTTTCGAATTACTTCTGACTCGATCAAGGTAGTGACTGGGATAAGTTGCGGTTCAGGTTTCATGGTGTTTAGTTTTAATATGATTGGCCTCGGTTTCTTTTTTTAACTCCCTGATTTCGGATTGAAAATCTTCTAATCTGCCAAAATCTTTGTAGACGCTGGCAAATAAAAGATAGCCGACTTTGTCAATTCTTCTTAGTCTATTGATGACTAAGTTACCGATTTCCCAGCTTTTCACCTGGGTCGACTTCCGGCGGCGAAGTTTTCTTTCAACTTCGGTAATGAGCTCTTCGATTTGCTCAAGGGTCACTGGCCGCTTCCAGGTAGCTTTAATGAGGCCTTTTCTAATTTTTTCCCGGTCAAATGGTTCGACGGTGCCCTCTTTCTTGACCACGGTTAAATCGACACCCTCAACCCGTTCGTAGGTAGTAAAGCGTTTGTGGCAAGTGTCGCATTCACGACGTCTTCTAAAGCTGGCGCCATCTTCCGACTGACGCGACTCCAAAACGCTATGATTGGTTGACCCACAATAGGGACAACGCATACCTTTTCCCTTCGATTTCTCTCAGGGCAGACCGTAATTTGCTTGTTAAATCGGTAAGTCTGGATTTTTTCTCTAGATTTGCAAAAACACTATTGCTAGTGTGTATTCAGACGTTAGTGCACTAGACTTAGGAGCGTCAACTATCAATTACTACATCAAAATTGGTCAGTTAAATTCTGCCAGGTTTATCGTTGAGTTAAGTTTGATTGTTGAAGTTTTTGCAAAATTAATTTGGGCAGGTTGATGACAAGCAGGAATGGATGACTGTTTGGAGTGATATTTTTTTGATCTAATGTTCTTTATTTCTTGATTAATCGTTATTATTTTTACCGATTTTTTTCTGTTTTTGACAGTTAGAACAATTAGGACCGGAAATTTTCTGGCCACAATGACGACATCGTCTCGGTAGTTCTGAACAGTTTCCATTTTTCCACGTTTGGGTTATAAAATCCCAATACGGACTGGTGTCCTCACTCGTGAGCGGGTGAGGCATAAGATACTGTTGACTACGATAGGCTGCATAAACTTGGTCAGGATCGAGGCCGACTCTTTCGGCATCGGCAGTTTTGATGACTCTGACAATTTTTTGAATGAGCCAGTTGACTCCCCTGACGTTGCCGGAGAGAATTAACTGCTCTAGTGAAGTAATAAAGGGAGCGACTTTTTGCCAGACGAATTTATGGATTGATTCCCAGTTCTTGGTAAAAAAGGAGTTGGTAAAATCGGGTTGGTGGGAGAGAATGTTATCAAGTCTGATAAAGTGGTCGATGAAATTTTGACTATTAAGATTGAAAACGACTGGGCGTCTGACAACTTGAGCGGGAGAAGGATTCTCGGGGAGCCAGGCTTTGGCATCATGAAATTTTAGTAATAAACGACGCTGTTTACTTGATAAGCCACCGGGGACATTGACGGTTTGACCTTTAACAATCACTGCTTCGGTGGTGCGGCTGACGACGACAAAAAAATTCAAGACATCGTAGGTTGACGGTTGGTCGGTGGGGACTCGCGGGGTTTGATAGAACTCCCGGGGACTAATCCAAAACACGGCCTTGCCTGAGATAGAAGTAGCTGGAGTGAGTAGATTGACGACGGTTTGCCAACCGGCTTGAACGTCAGGATAGTCGGTTTCGGCCTTAATAATGGAAGAGTGTTGATTGCCAAAAACATCAAGGTTTAAGGCAAAGATTTGGTGACCTTTTGCGTCGAGACGAATTTGCCAATAAAAAGGTTTTTGCTCGACTGAAGTGACGGGGCCGTGCTCAAGGATAAGACTATAATATTGACCAATAATCCAGTCTCTAATTTGATTTGATGAGGCGCCATCGGCTAGGGCTCGAGTGACGTTACGATAGTCATTAAGCGGGTCGGTGCTACGGTAAGGACGGGCTTCGGCTCGGGGCATACAGTTTCCGAGCCGGAAGAAATATTAATAAAAAATTTTCCTGCTCCACCAGTCGGCGGATTGGGAGGATAAAAGCTTCTTTAAAGAAGTTCTTGTCAATAGTTTTCCTGCTCGGGAGTAAAAATTCGTTTCGGACGTTCCTGACTCCTCCTGCGCTAAAGCTTCGAAGAGCAAGTTCCCCTCTTGGTTCACGCAGAAGATCACAGTTGCGGCACAGTCCCCGATTGACACGGGGTTCCGGCCGAAACGAGAGAATGTTAATTCTTTTACTGTAACGGGAAAGGAATATTGAGTCAAGCCAATTAAAGACGGCTTTCGCTTTCTTCGGAAAGTTCCCCTGCATCTTCATCGGTCAGATCACTGTTTTCCTCTTCGGACTCTTTTTCAGTGTCGGTTGAATCGTCTTCGACGTTATTCTCTTCTTCTAAACCTTCTTGATCGTCAATTTCTGTCTCGGTTTCATTTTCGGAATTACCAATCGTACCTTGAGCTTGTCTAACTAGCTCCTGGGTTTGTGCCGCCATTTTTGACAAGGTGGCTTTGGCTTCGTCGGGAACTTGGAGAGTCAAGCTGGAAATGATTTCAACGTGTTTTTGAGCGGATAGGGACGCCTTTTGCCATAAGGCTTTCACCTCTTCTTTTTCTTGATCGAGACTTTCAAGTTGAACCAGGACTTGGTTTAAATAGGTTTCTGCTTTGGTGGCGGTGGTGATTGCCAGCGCCACTTTGTTACCTTCGGCTAAGGCTTTGGCGGCGCCAAGGCGTTTATCGGCGTAGAGAAGTAAGAGTTCGGCTTTTTTGGTCTGGTTAAAGGCTAGCCATAAACGGACTCTGTCTCTGACCATTTTTAGCCAATAGAGGGGGTGGTCGGGTAAGAGACCGGGGTAAGGCAAATAGTAGTCAATGCTCCCGCTAGGAGAACTAACCATAGTGTCCAGCGAGGAACCGATGACCGTGGGGGGACGAATGGTTTTAAAGAAGGAAATGAAAAGAATGGCTAAAGCAAAGCTAACGATGGCGAATGATGAAAGAAGCCGATGAAACATGGCGATAAAGACTTACCATGGATATTTGATAATGTCAAGCAAAAGGAAATTTTTGGCATGCCTACAGGTTCCAAATTAGTGGAGGCTAGTGTCGGGGTTAAGAAAAGTCGTCATTGGCGCCCAAGTAGCGGATGGCGGTTATGGCTAAAACGACAGTTAAGTCTATCAGGCTTTTTAAGGAAACCCATTCGTTGGCGGCGTGAGCATTGCCGCCTTCAAGGGGAACTTGGGTAATAGTGGGAATACCGCCTAGGTGCCAAAGCATCCAGGCGTCGTTCCAGGGGCCAATCCCTTGAACTAGCGGGGTCTTGCCTTGAATAGTGGCGAAGGTGTTTTTGACGGTGTTAACAATCTCTTCTTTGTCATCGAGCTCAACGGCAGGAGCGTAGAGAAGATTTTCGAGGCTGTAACGTAAGTTATTGACGTGGGCAAGTTTTTCTTCGATTAACAATCTCACCTGCTTGTCCGAGTTGCCTGGCATTAAGCGGACGTCACCGTAGGCGATGCACTGCTCAGGTACTATATTGATGGCCGTCCCACCTTTAATGAGAGTCGGAAAGGTAAAAACCGGTTTTTTACCAGGAAACAAGCGCGACGGCTTGTAGGGAATATCGAGTTGGTCGAGAACGGCAATGACTTTGGCCATGTCACTAACGGCGTTGTGGCCAACTTCTTTCTTTTGCCACTTGGTATCACCGGTGTGAACGCTCTCGCCGAGGGTAGTCAATTTAAAACGGTAGCCGCCCCGGTGACCGATGCCAACTTTGTTGCCGGGTTCGGCGATAATAGCGGCTTTGGCGGTAATGCCTTGAGAAATAAGGTGGCGGGTACCTAGCTGACTACAGGCTCCCGGTTCTTCATCGACGACAAACTCTAGAATGAGTTTGCCGGAAAGAGGAAGGCGTGAGTCTTTGATGGCTTTAAGCGCAAAAACGTAGGCTGATAATGACGCTTTCATGTCCAGTGATCCTCGTCCATATAAGCGATTATTTTTGACGACGGGAAGGAGGGTTTTTGCCGTAGAGGATTCTGGCAATGGGACTGTGTCCATGTGACCATTAAAAATGAGGCTTTTTCTGTATCGGGGCGAACCCCAGGTACAGGTAAGGTTGGGTCGGGCAGTGGTGACGCCGATTCTTTTGGGAGAAAAGCCGAGAGATTTTAGCTCAAGGTAAAGGCGGTCGGAAACGGCTTTTTCGATTGGCGCTTTAGGATCGCTGGTGTCCGGAGTAAAAGGATTGGTGCTGTCAGTTTTGACAAGGTCTTTTAATAAACGGAGTTGGTGAGTGAAATTATTGTTAACGGCTTGTTTGATGGCTTTAGAGATGTCGGGAATTTTCACTCAGGCCTTATCTGGACAGAGGTTGGATTGAACAAGGAAGCTAGTACATTTATTTTACCATATTTTGGATCTAGCTTCTATCCAAAAAGTCTGGGTGATGAATTAAGAAATCTGACCTAGCGATAAAGAGCGATGCTAACGCCCCAGAGGGCCTGAGTGAGCATGGGAGCCAAAAGATTTTGGGTCCTTAACATAACAATATTGGCAGATATACCGAGAATAAAGATAAGAAAAAGTTGGATGGCCACTTGGCTGGCAGGGATATCAGCCACGATTAAGGCGGGCAGGTGGAGGGTGGTAAATAGGGCGCCGGTGACCACAACTATCGACCATTCGGATTTAAACAACTTAGACAAACGGGACAGAAAATAGCCGGCAAAGACTAGTTGCTCCCAAAAAGCGGTGATCAAGGCGAGAATAAAAAAATTGGCGAGGGAAGAAGAGGCAGTTAACGGAGGAGTAGCCAGCGGCGATGGTTTGACCAAGAGAGTAAGCTGGTTGACACCGATGAGTAAAACGCCGAGGCTAACACCCCAGAAGATGGCTCGAGGGGTGCGATTAAGTTCTAAACCCAGGGTGGTGAGGCGATGGTCTTCTCTGAGCGTCAAGTAGATAATGGGTAGACCAAAGACAATCCCTTTGAGAAAGATTTCTTCTATAAAGACCGGAAAGCGAAAGAGGAGGCGGTATAAACCCCAGATTAGAAAGAGGCCGAGGTAGAGGGCAAACAAGCGATGCCACACTTCTAAACGCTTCCGAAAGCGGAGGAAGAAGACTTTATCTTTGATGGCGGTAAGCAGGTGAAGGGTCACAGTTATTTAGGTTGATAACCAAGATAATGTAGGGATTTTTTAAGTGTTTCTTCGCGGGAGTTGGCGAAGGTATCGATAGTGAGATCGTATAAACGCGGGTCCCAAAAGTCAATTGGCTCGTCTTTGCCGACGGTGCCGGGTTTGACTACCCAGTCGAACCATTCTTTTTGATACATCTTCGTCCACTTACGCCGATTGCGCTCTTCCCTACCACCAATGTGGTCCTTGGCCTGAAGAACGGTAATGCGGTCACGGTTGACAATACGATCAACCCGAACGGCGTCGTCGCTACAAACTAAGAGTATTTTTAAGACGCCGGGAATGCCTTGGGCTAAAAAGCCGGCGAGCCAGGATTCGTAAATTCGATACTTGAGCTTACGTAACTTCTCCCTGACTCCATAGTCGACTCGTCTGTCAAAATCTTCAGGGTAAACTGTGGCGTCGTGGTGGGTGGTGACATCTTTAGGAAAAAGACCTTTTTCCTGGGCATAAGCCAGCATAAACTCACCACCGGAGTAACCCGGCCAACCGAGGGTTTTCTCTAATAAACGTAAGAGGGTGGTAGTACCGCTGCCGGGTAGACCGGAAATGAGAAGGTTATTGTATTTCAGGTTTTTAGTGATATGAGGTATTTTTCTGACAGTCTTCATGGCTGGATTGTATCACTGGAAGTAACTCTGGTAAATGCGGGGCAGTTAAGGGTAATTTCCATGGTTTGGATTAGTTGACCTAAACGATCTTCGGCTTCTTTTAAAGACAAGCTGCGCTGGTGGTGAGGAAAGTAATGAAATAATTGATTACGACAGGCTTTCCAAGTCTGCCAAAGTAGTTGGGAGTAGCTTTGGCTCTTGATAGTGCCGCAAAGGCGATCGAGGCGGTCGACCACCCAGTCCGGGTCACGATAACGAGGAGATAAATCGGGATTTAAGCTTTTGCCAATGCGAAAATGGTCGCTCTCATAGGCAGCTTGACCAATGATGTCAAGGTCGAAAAGAAATTTTTTAATAAAACCTTCGTAGGCTTTGGCAAGGGGAAAAATTACAAACGAGTAATCTGTAAATGCGGGTTGGCGATTGGTCCTTTCGCGATTAAGTAAGACAAATGATTGCCTGACTAAAGCTTTTTGATCAGGTGTTAAGTACTGAAACCAGGGTTGTTGTTCGTCGAGCTTAATGGTGATTGGGCCGGGCATAGTATCGTTCTATTAATGATTAGAGGTACAATACCATTTATTATTATGACAAAAATTAAGCACAAGAGAAACAGGAGGGCAACAAAAGCTGTCGCTAGCGTTGTCCGGGTAGTTCGGAAAAGATGGCGACAATTGAATAAATGGGTAAAGGTACTTAGATTTAAAATAATTCAAGGTAAAAGGGGGAGGCGTGGCCGACAAGTTAAAGGTCCAAGGATTAGAATTTTCGGGGTTAGCTGGCGGTTGCGGCTGGCTTGGCCGCAGACAACCAAAGCTAAGGTAATCTGGGGGGTGACGGGAGTAGTAATCGGAGGCTTGATGGTCTACCTGTTACGCGACTTACCTTCACCGACGAAGTTGACCAGCCAAGCGTATCCGGTTTCGACGCTCATTTACGATCGGAACGGGGAACTTTTATACGAAATATTTGCTGATCAAAACCGAACACCGGTGAAATTAACAGACTTACCAGGTTATGTTCCCGAGGCGGCAATTGCCATTGAGGATCAGAACTTTTACCGCCATTTTGGATTTTCGCTTCAAGGTATTATTCGAGCGCTAAGAAACACTCTTCTTAAAAATAAATTGCAGGGGGGATCGACGATTACCCAACAGCTAGTTAAAACGGCGCTCTTAACGCCGGAAAGAACGTTGTCACGAAAAATTAAAGAGGCTCTCCTGACATTAGCTGTGGAAATTTTGTATTCCAAAAAGGAGATTCTAGAAATGTACCTCAACCATATTCCCTACGGCGGAACGGCGTACGGGATCGAGGCGGCGGCACAACGTTTTTTTGGTAAGAAGGCGGCGGAATTAACTTTGCCCGAGGCAGCATTACTGGCCGGTTTACCGCAAGCGCCAACGCGCTACTCGCCCTTTACTAATCCCGAAGAGGCCAAAGCGCGACAAGGGGAGGTACTGCGACGGATGAAGGAGGATAACTATTTGACACAAGAGCAAGCTAGCCAAGCTTTTGAGGAGAAGCTTTCATTTGCACCGGTGGAGACAAATATTCGGGCGCCGCACTTTGTTTTTTATGTCAAAAGCCTCTTGGAAGAAAAGTACGGCTTGCAGACGGTGGAGCGAGGAGGTTTGCGCGTTAAGACAACGTTAGACTTAACCCTCCAGGACTACGCCCAAGCGAGTGTGGCGGCTGAATTGACAAAACTAGCCCGCTACCGAGTTTCTAATGGGGCGGCGCTAGTCACCAAGCCGGAAACAGGAGAGATTTTGGCAATGATAGGCTCAAAAGATTTTTTTGACAATGAGATTGACGGTAAAGTCAACTTAACCACGCGCTTACGCCAACCGGGTAGTGCGATTAAACCGATTAACTATGTGACGGCGTTTCAGACTGGTCGGTTAACCCCCTCGTCTCTGCTCTTAGATATCCCGACGTGTTTCTTGGTGAGTAACCAGAAACCATACTGCCCGCGTAACTACGACGGCTCTTTTCATGGTCCGGTGCAGGTCAGGTTTGCCTTGGCTAATTCTTACAACATGCCGGCGGTTAAGACGCTAGCTGTCAACGGGTTGGAAAGTATGATTGCCACAGCCAGTGCCATGGGAATAACTAGTTTTACCGAGCCTGACCGATATGGTTTAGCGCTGACCTTGGGAGGAGGAGAGGTGACAATGCTGGATATGGCGGCGGCGTTTGGGACGCTAGCTAACCAAGGGGTACCGGTAAAAATGACGTCGATTCTTAAAGTGGAAGATTATACGGGTAAAGTCTATGAAGAAAATCACCCGGAAAGGACAGCAGAAGCACTCAAATTTTTCTTTGAAGAAGAGAACAAGGAAGCAAATGTTCTCGGAGTGAAGCATGAGGGGTTGACAAGGGTACTCAATCGGGAACCGGCATTTTTGATTGCCCATATCCTGTTGGACAATAATGCCAGAGCGGCGGCGTTTGGCGCTAATTCGGAATTGGTAATTGCCGGCAAAACCGTATCGGTGAAAACGGGAACGACTAACGATTTAAGAGACAACTGGACCATTGGCTTTACCCATCAGTTTTTAACGACAAGCTGGGTGGGTAATAACGACAATACGCCGATGAACCCGGCGGTGGTGTCGGGAGTAACCGGAGCGGCGCCAATTTGGCATGATATTATGGCGTATGTATTACGGAATGAAAAAAACACTTCTCCAAAGCAACCGAAAGGCATTGTGGGAAGAAGTGTGTGTAGTTTGGGCGGCGGTGTGCCAAAAGACGGTGAGGGTTGTGAGACGCGATTTGAATATTTTTGGGAGAAGTATTTACCGGCAACGTTAGCTCCGGTTAAGCAAGGGGTTTGGGTATTTAAAGACAGTGGTTTACCGATAACGACTGACAACGAACCGGCGGCAACGCTACCGCCGGCCGATACTATTGAAGCGCGTGAACATTTAACCTTAGCAGATCCTTTTACCCAAACGTTTTGCTTAGATTGTCCGTGGCCGGAACAGACAGATGAGAAGGGACAAGCGACGGGCAGGCGATCCTACCCGACTGTTAATATACGCGTGGCTAACCCTTTTCTTCCCTACCGAAGCAGTGGTTTGTAGGGTAATGGATTAGGGGTTGGTTCATTTATTAGTGAGTTCAATTTATTAAACTTCTGCATCACCTTTACACCTTGAGTCGTTGAATCTAGCTTGCTACACTGACACCATGTGGACAGGACGGTCAGCGTGGCTATGGTTTTTTAGACTGCTGGGATACCCTGTTTATTTGGTGTTAGAGGCGCTTCTTTTGGTTGGTTTACGGCTTCTTTTTTTCTTGACTAATTTTTCTCGTTTTAAAAGACGGTGGGGTCGAGATGTCAACCGGTTGAGTAGATTTTACTCTATTAAACTGCGGATGCTTGGTAAGTCGAGCTTACCAGTACAGTCGAAGTTAACTATTCTTATCGGCTGGAGACGACAGTGGTTTAGGAAAGTAGTTTGGTTTTGGAGAAAAGATTTCTCTTGGTTGAAGTCTTTGATGCTATGGTTAAAAACCAATGGTCTTAAATGGGTGCGCCAGTTTCCGCGGAGATTTTTTCTGCCTATAGTGACGCGTTGGAGAAGGCGTTGGGTGGTGGACCCGTCTACGCTAAGACTCCTGTGGGCGGGTTGGTCGCGTTTTGCCAACGTGGTGAAGATGTGGTATTTGGCTAGTTGGCGGATGACCCGTCGCCTACAGACAGTGCAGTTGTCTTTACCTACCTTACCTCGTTTCAGATGGCCACGGTTTTTAAGAAAAATTCCTTGGGCAGGGATAATTTTTTTAGGAGGACTGGTCGGCATAAGTCTTTGGTTTTATTTTTCAGTTTTGAGAGGTTTACCCTCCCCCAATAAATTGGCAACTCGTCAACAAGCTGTTTCTACTAAAATCTACGATCGGAATGGGGTGTTGCTGTTTAAACTGTACAATCGGAAAGAAAATCGCAGTTTGATTACGCTGGCTGAACTACCTCCCTATTTGGTCAATGCCACGGTGGCAATTGAGGATAGGGAGTTTTTTTACCATACCGGCATTTCGCTTCGGGGGATGCTTCGGGCATTGAAACGAAACGTCTTCGACCATCAACTGCAAGGGGGGTCGACGATTACTCAACAGTTAGTGAAAAATGCCTTGTTGAACCGCGAGCGGACGTGGCAGAGAAAACTCAAAGAGATTGTGTTGGCGATAAGAGTAGAGATGGAGTTTGATAAGAAAGAGATTTTACAAATGTATTTTAACGAAGTGGGGTACGGAGGAACGGCTTACGGAGTGGAGGAAGCGAGTCAATTGTATTTTGATAAGTCGGCGAGAGAAGTGACTCTGGCAGAGGCGGCGCTTTTGGCAGGATTACCGGCGGCGCCGACTACCTACTCTCCGTTGGGAGCGAATCCGGAATTAGCTATCGAACGACAACATCAAGTATTACGACGGATGGTGGAGGATGGTTACATTGACTCGGAGGCGGCTGAACAAGCTAAAGCGGAACAACTGGTCTTTGCCCCGCAGAAAATTGAAATCACTGCGCCTCATTTTGTCATGTACGTTAAGGATCTTTTGGTGCAAAAGTACGGTGAACAACTGGTGCATGAAGGGGGTTTGGAAGTCTATACAACTTTGGACGTGGCGATACAAAAACTGGCAGAAAAGGCGATAGCAAAGGAATTGTCTAACTTAAACCGTTATCAGATTAATAATGCGGCGGCGCTAGTAACTAAACCGGAGACAGGAGAAATTTTAGCGATGGTAGGGTCAGTTAACTACTTTGATTTTAGCCACGATGGGCAGGTGAATGTAACCACTCGGCCCAGACAGCCGGGCAGCGCCATAAAACCGGTGATGTACTCGGTGGCTTTAAGTAATGGTTTTACGCCGGCGACGATTATTGAAGATTCGCCAATTGTCTATCGAATTCCTGGTTTACCGGCCTATGCGCCCCAAAATTATGATGATAATTTTCACGGCAGAATGACTTTACGCCAGGCATTGGCCCGATCTTACAACGTGCCGGCGGTAAAAACGCTAAGCCACATTGGTGTTTCTAAAATGGTGGAGCAAGGACAGAAAATGGGGATTACAACCTGGAACGATCCCAGTCGATTTGGATTGTCGCTAACCTTGGGTGGGGGTGAAGTAAAGATGGTGGATTTGGCGACGGCGTACGGAACGCTCGCCAATATGGGTAAACGTGTGGCCTTGAATCCGATTCTTTACGTGGGTGACTACCAGGGTAAAGTCTATCAGCGCTTTGCCTGCGCTGAGTCGCCGGTCGGCTTTCCTAGTGTCGCCCAAGCGGTGGAGGTAACTAACTGTGACGGCGAACAAGTCGTTAACCCGATGGTGGCCTACCAATTAACAGATATTTTGAGTGATAATGAAGCGCGGGCGCCGGCCTTTGGTCGTTATTCAAGTCTTAATATTCCCGGTTACCCTGTGGCCGTCAAGACAGGAACGACGAATAATCTACGGGACAATTGGACGATAGGTTATTCCACAGACCAATTGGTGACGGTGTGGGTGGGCAACAACGATAATTCACCCATGAGTTATGTGGCGAGTGGGCTGACAGGGGCAGCGCCGATTTGGCAGATGATTATGAGTTCGCTGGTTAAGCAACGTCAGCCACAGGCTTTTGCTGCCCCGGAGCAATTGGTAAAAGTAACGATATGTCCAGTGACAGGAACGTTGGCCTGTGGTCAATGCGGTGGACAAACTGAATATTTTTTGCCAGGAACAGAACCCAGACAGGCATGCTCTGATGAACTGTTGGCAGAGATTCGACGTGAGAACGAGGAAAAAGAGAAAAAAAGAGATAATCAGGAACGACAAGGAGTGAGGCCTAATTTTCGGATTTTAGAAGGGCTAACAATAAGAAGTAATGAGTAGAAGGCAATGAGGAAAGGACTAAGATTTAGATTCAAGAATTAAGAATAAAGTTTAGAGGGAAGACTTTAGAATTCAGAAAGGTAGCTCGTTTTGGTATCAAGTATTTAGGGTATAAACTGTCAGCTACAAGTTTTCAGCTGCTACGACTACGTACTACCATCTACTGCCTACGTTCTAATCTACTTTTCTAGAATCCAGGTGTCGCCCTGATTCCACGATGGCAACAGGGGGCGGGAGGAAAAGATTTTGCCTTGGAGGTAAAAAATGAGGGAGAGGATGAGGGTGATAATAAGAATGATAAGGGCGGTCCAGCGACTGTCCGACTGTTGAGGGGTAGCTTTTGATTTATTTTTTAATCTAAGACTTCCTACCTTCTCGTCTTTTTCTGGTGGCAGTGGTGATTTCATACAGTTTGATTCAGGAGTTCTTGGGCTTTTTTAACTATTTGGTCGACCACCTTGTTTAAGGATAGATTGGAAGTGTCAAATTGCCAGACGCCGGGGGTGATTTGTAAGGGGTTAACGGCGCGATTCCAATCCATATCATCCCTTTCTTTGAGCCAAGCGGCAACCTGGTGTCGAGTAAGGTGTTTTTTTTGGACGGTGCGGCTGTGGAAGTAGCGGTCAATCCGACTGTCTTCGGAAGCGGTTAAAAAAATCTTTAGATCGGCCTGGGGAAGGACAGCGTAAGTAATGTCGCGGCCTTCCATGACGACGTTCTGATCTTGGGCAAGGCGTTGTTGGAGCGGAACTAGGGCAGCTCTGACCTGGGGGAGGGCGGCAACTTTAGCCACATCGCGGCTGACCGAGCCTTTTCTGATTTCCCAAGAAACATCCTCGCCATTGACGAGGACAGTGCTTTGGCGACCGTCTTGTTCTGTTTTGTCTGGAAGGCGGACCTCGATATCAAGGTTATCAATAAGTTTAATCAGCTGATTTTCATCAGAGAGGTCAAGATGCTGGCGAAGCGCCATCAAGGTAACAACACGGTAGGTGGCGCCGGTGTCGATGTAGAGAAAGCCTAAGCGTTCGGCGACTTGACGGGCGACGGTGGATTTACCGGCCGCCACCGGGCCGTCGATGGCGATTTGAAAAGGTTGGGGCATATCAAATAGATATCCACGGGCAGAGCCCGTGGTACTCTGTAACGCTTTCGGCTGACGCCGAAATTTTTTTTGGATTCATAAGATGTCTGGGTTTTCTCTATCTTGTTATAAGTTGTTGTTTTTGTAAACGATAAAGAATTTTAGCAATGACTTCGTCCACTGACAAGCCGCTGGTGTCAAATTGCCAAGCGTTGGGGGCGGGAC
>MHDE01000022.1:74961-75948 GCA_001803465.1 Microgenomates group bacterium RIFCSPHIGHO2_01_FULL_45_11
AGTGTTCGCCGGTGGTCTTTAATTGCTGACGTTTGCGCTTGATCCGTTCTGAAAGCTTGGCATCCAAATATATTTTTAAATCTGCTTTCGGAAGTACCCGGGTACCAATGTCGCGGCCTTCCATGACGACACGGTTTTTATGGGCTAGTTCTTGCTGGCGTTTGACTAAAATCTGACGTACCTTTCTATACTGGCTGACGATCGAGGCGCCTTCACCGATATCGGTAGTGCGAATTTTCCACGAGACATCTTTGTTGCCGAGGTAAACGGTGACTGGCCGACCGTCTTTTTTAGCGCCATGAGGAGATTTTAGAATAATGGTAATTTTTTGAACTAAGTCGGAGATAGCCGACTCATCTTGCCAATCAAGATGTTTTTCTTTGGCAGCTAAGGCCAGGCAACGGTACATGGCGCCGGTGTCGATATAGGTAAGGTTTAACTTTTCGGCAAGTTTTTTGGCGACGGTAGATTTACCGGCCGCCACCGGGCCATCGATGGCAATTTGGAGGGGGTGGCTTTTTGATTGCACCTATTTTTACTACCACGCTCAACGTTTCTTGTCCAGCGTTTCCGATAAACCAACCAGCCCTAGAACGATAAAGATCATGGGCCAAAATTTGATGAGCTGGGAAGAAACGACTCCTAAGTTGATACCTAATAAACTAACGCCAACGAAGATGAGCATCACTGACCAAAAGGTTTGACTTTTAAAATAACCGGTCATAAATTCACCCCCCCTCAGTTGTATCAAGGTGATTTTCTGGATAAATGTCTATTTTTTGATACTGAGCGAGTACTTGTTTGATTAAAAATCATTAACTTCGGGGGTAAACCCCTTGTAAGCTTTGATCTTATTTATTCTCAATTTGCTCGAGTTTTAACAGACCTTTTTTAGGGCCGATAAAGGAAATAACACTGGCTGATTGGGTTTTGCCCCAGTCAATGGCGGTAGCAATATCCTTGCCTTTCATCAGGGCGGCGACGAGG
>MHDE01000022.1:75968-98489 GCA_001803465.1 Microgenomates group bacterium RIFCSPHIGHO2_01_FULL_45_11
CACGGTGACTGCTTTGGCTTCAAACCAAGCGCATTTGCCCTGGGCGCAGACTTTGCCACCAGATTTGCCGTCGGTAATGACACAGGTTTTGGGGCCGATAAGACAGTGCTCGCTTTTCCAGACATCATCACGGTCAAAAGGAATGCCGGAAAGAGCCTGGGCTTCTTGGCGATTGAGAAGAAGGACATCGATACCGGCAAAAAGGTTTTTGGCTTTAGAAGGAGAAAGCCGGTCGATTTCAGCCTTACCGGGATTAATGGCGATTTTGACTTGGTGGCTGCGGGCGTGGTCGATGAGGCTTCCGAGGAGTTCGACATCGCCGCCTAAAGAAGTGACGTAAAGCCAAGGGGCAGTTAATTTTTCCCATGGTATATCGCTGACGGTGAGCATCTTGCTGGCTCCCCGATAGACGGCGATGGCCCGACCACCATCATCGGTAACCAGAATGGTGCTTAAACCGGTCTCTTCTCCGACTTCCTCGATGACGAAATCGAGATTGACTTGCTCGCGCCTCAGCTCTTCTTTGATGGTGGCACCGATTAGGTCTTGGCCCAATTCGCAAACGATGGCGGTATTAAACCCAAGACGGGTGAAACTGACCGCGGTGTTGGTCGCTCCCCCGCCGGTAGTGACTTCCAAGTCAGCGGTTTCCAACTTGCCGCCAAAGGGGAGACATAAAGCGGTGCCGCCAGGGATATCAGTGGTGGCAATTTTCTTAAAGCCTGAAGCACGAAGATAAATATCTAAGACCCCAGAGCCGATGGTGATGACGTCAAACATAGCAAATAACAGGTTACCCCCCTCCGTCCCTCGGAAAGCTCAGGACTACGGAAGGGCAAGCAAGTAACAAGAATACGATACAAGAACAATGAACAATGAGCAAGGAACAATGAAAAGATTTATGATTTAGGAATTTGAGACAATCTCTTTTACCTTGGTTACAATCGCGGCGGCATCGATGGCTTCGTAGGCGAGGAGTTCCTCTGGCGTACCGCTTTTGGGCAGTTTGGTGACGGCGAGGGAATAGATGGGGGGGGGTTGAGTGGATAAGGCCGCGGCAACAGCTTCGCCGAGGCCGCCTGCCTGGAAGTGATCTTCGACGGTGATAATGGCCTTGGTTTCTTGGGCGGCTTTTTCTAACGTGGTTTGATCAAGAGGTTTGAGGCTATAGAGATCGATAACTCTGATAGTAATCCCCTGCTTTTTGAGAGTTGCGTGGGCTTTGAGGGCTTCGTAGAGAGTGATGCCGGCGGCGATGACGGTGACTGCATCTTGGCCTGATTGTTTGAGGACTTTACAGCCGCCAATGACGAATTGTTCTGTGGGCTGGTACAAGGGCGGGGTAGCCAGCCGAGTGGTGCGTAAGTAACAAATTCCGGAAGCTTCCAGCAGGGCTTGAACTAATTTTTCGGTGGCGACGTGGTCAGCCGGATAGAGAACAACAGAACCGACGATAGCCCGAAAGAGAGCAATGTCTTCGAGTCCCATTTGACTGGGACCGTCGGCGCCGATGGAAACGCCGGCATGGGACCCGACAAACTTAATATTAGCTTTCGAGTATTGGCTCATACGGATTTGGTCTGCTGCTCTGGTAAAAAAAGAGGCAAAGGTAGAAATACAGAGAATTTTGCCCCGCAGTGATAAACCAACGGCGACGCCAACCATGTTTTGCTCGGCAATGAACATTTCAAAAAAGCGGTCGGGGTGGGCTTGCTTAAAATCTTGGCTAAAGGTGGAGTTACTGACTTCAGCGTCTAAAACGACCATGTCCGGATAAGCGGGGGCAAGTTTAACAAGGGCGTGGCCGTAGGCTTGGCGGGTGGCCAAGGGTTGAGTATAACTGTCATCAAGTTCTTTCGCCTCCTGTTTTGTCTGTGAAGGTAGAGGAAGGTCTTCGGGAGTGGCGACGGTCCCCCGAATATTAGTATCGAGTTGACCGAATTCAGTTAAGGCTTGTTTGAGTTGATCTTCTGATAGGGCTTTGCCGTGCCAACCCTCCTTGTCTTCCAAAAAGGATACGCCTTTGCCTTTGATGGTTTTGGCAATAATCATGACCGGTTTATCCTTAATCGAGGTTGCCTGCTGATAAGCCTTCACTACTTCTTCAAGCGAATGACCATTAATCACCAGTGACTCCCAGCCAAACGCCTCACACTTTCTCCGATAATTTTCTAAATCGAACCCATACATGGTTTCACCGCGTTGGCCCAAGCGGTTGACGTCGACGATGCCAACCAGATTATCTAACTTATAAAAGGCAGCCAATTGCATGGCTTCCCAGTTACTGCCTTCGGCCATTTCAGAATCGCCTAATAACACATAGGTGCGATACGGGAGTTTATCCAAGTATTTGGCGTTTAAAGACAAACCGACACCGATGGATAAACCTTGACCGAGAGAACCGGTGGCGGCTTCGGTGTAGGGAAATTCTCTAGTGGGGTGGCCTTCTAAAGGGCTGGTGAATTTTCTTAAAGTGAGTAATTCTTCTTGGCTAACTTTTCCAGCAGCAGCCCAGAGCGAGTATAAGAGTGGAGCGGCGTGACCTTTGGAAAATATGAGACGGTCGTTGTTGGGGTAACTCGGATCGCCTACTCGATAGCGAAAGATGCCGCTAAACATGAGGCCGACCAGGAGTTCGACGGCGGATAAACTGGAAGTAGCGTGACCAGAACCGGCTTTAGTGGTGGAGATAAGAATGTAATAGCGAACGAGGCGGGAAATTTTTTCTAAATTGTCCATGGCAGAAAAGCAGTTATTTCGATGGTTCTGGTTTGAACTTAGGCAATCTCTTGAGACTAAGGCCAACTGCGATGAGTAAACACACTAAGCTGATAACGAGGCTGTCGTAATCGGCCAAAGAAAAATTATCGCCGACGAATTTTTTGGCAAAGTAGCCTGAAAGAAAGGCAGAAATGATTACAAGAATATTTTTTTTCATTTAACTTTTGACCCTTAAGTTTTAACTTATATTTATTACGTCATAAAGGCACGTTCGGCGCAGATTTCGCAATGAGCATGGTCGTGACGGCCCATCTTCTTTTCAAATTCTTGGATAACCCTTAAGATATCATCTCGTTCTTCGACAATTTCGAAAACGTCGAGCTCGCGATCATCGATATTTAAATTGGTTTTCAGGCAGCGGATGATTTCGTGCCAAAATTTGCCAAATAAAATGAAAGGCTTGTGGTGGCCATAATAGAGCTTAGCCAGAACCCAGGCAGTACCGAATTCACTAATGGTCCCGGTCCCCCCTTTTAAAATAATAAACATGTCGGCGTGTTCGATGAGCTTAAACATGCGTTCGATGTAATTTTTGGTTTTGATTTCTTTGTCGGGGATATTGCCCAAGTACCGACCTTCAAATCCGGGCGCGTCTTTGGGAGTAAAGGTGACGGTCAGGGTTTCACCGCCGCTAGCTTCGGCTCCCTTGGTAGACGCTGTCATAACACCGGGGCCACCGCCATTGACGATGGTATAGCCTGATTCACCAAGCAGTTTGGCAATGGCAAAAGCGTCTTTATAAATTTGACTGGTCGGGGGAACGTTAGCATCGCCAAAAAAGGCGATGTTTTTAATCAGTGGTCGGGGCGGGTGAAGTGGCGGCACGGTGTAACTCCTCGAAAGCTTGCTTAACATCCTTATGAGACCACAAAAATGAATTAACTGCAAATGAAGTGGCGCCGGCGGCTCGGGCAAGGCGAACGGTATCGGGATTCAAGCCGCCGTCGATGATAAGGTCTTTTTGAAAGCCAAGACCGCGGAGCTGGTGAATTTTGTCTAAAACTAGGGCGTTAAAAGTCTGACTGGCGTAACCGGCTTTGACGCTCATTAATAGAATTGATTCAACTTGATCAAGAACTGATTTGGTCAAGGCTTCAAGAGGTGTATACAGGTCAAGAGCAAGACCGGCTACCAACCGGAATGAGTGGGTAGTAGTGACAAAATCGATTTGGCTACCCATGTGCTCTATTTGGCCGATAACCCGGATGCCGGCGGCGTCCTTGAGGGTAGCACAACTAGCAACGTAGTCTATAGGTTCTTCGGTAAGGAGGTGCAAATCTAAATTTAATTTATTAAAGTTGATATCTTTGATAGCCTCGGGCATGATGGTAAGGTTGTCGGCATAGAGGCCGTCGATAATGTCTATATGGAAACGGTCGGAGAATCCTTGAATAAGGTTGACTTTTTCAGCGATGGCAGACGCTGACGACTCTAAGACGTCGGGAATAATCGTGGGAGTCATAGAAGTTTAGACTTTAAGGGCAGACAATTTTTCGCGGCGGCGCAGGTGATTAGAGTCGTGGCTAGTGCCGGTATCTAAAAAGGTTTTGCCCATATCCTTGACTTCTTCTTCGTCTAGCCAATCTGTAGGCAAACATAAAACATTGGCGTCCTCGTGTTCCCTACCTTGGACGACGACGTCGAAGTTAAAACCAATGATGGAGCGAATATGGGGGTAGCGGTTGGCGACTATATCCATGCCGTGGCCGCTGCCGCAAAAAATGATGCCACGATCGTCGGCTTTGATACTTTCGGCGACTTTTTGAGCGTAGTCGACGTAGTCATCTTCGGGGTCGAGTGCTTCGGCGCCGAGGTCGACAACCGTATAGCCTTCTAGTTTAAGAAATTTTTTGACGCTTTCTTTTAGTTTGAAACCACGATGGTCAGCGCCAAGATAAACGGTCATATGAAGTTTAGTCTAACTATACTCTACTCTATTGGAATAGTTCGATGCAATTTGGTAATTGGGTAAGTGAATGGCTAATAGCTTAAAGCTTATAGCTGACAGGATTCTAGTTATCGGGAAGAGGTAAAAATTTACCAGTAATTTGGATCGGCAGTTAGTTGACAATGACAAGAAGAAGAAGTAACATACGTTCGATTACAAACTGTCCTATAGAAAAGGGGTTATGAAAATCGATTTTGAACAATTCTTACAGGGGCTGGCGGCTACTGAAGGTAGGACGGAGATTGATGGCGTTCCTGTGGTTTATAGTCCTACAATTTATCGGGACAGAGAAAGATTTGATGTTCAGTGGGGACGTACTCCTGTTGATTCTCCTGAAGCTCTAGAAATTAAGAAGCAGTATGGTCAACGAGCCGTAGAATTAGCAGGGGTTGACCCTAACCAAGTAGAAGTAGTGGAGTGTTTTATGGGTCCTGGTAGATATAGCCCTCAAGCAAGTTTGGTGGATAGAGTAAATGATGATCTACTCTTCAGAAGGTTTGGGCTTTTGACTGACGAAGATATACTGGTTGTCTTGAGCCACGATATGATTGGTTCGCAGGCAATAATGGTGGTGCGGCCAAAAGAGTAAAATTCCTTAACTCTTGGCGATTGACTGTTGACTACTTCTCCTTTTACTGCTGGCTTCTTTTTCTGGTTGAGTTGGTGGGTAGTCTTGAGTTACTATGGAAGTATGTTTGATGGAGTGTTTCGGGGTTATCGGTTGTTGGTAGTGGTACTTTTTTTGATTATTTTGACGGTGACGTTTGGGATAGTGATGACTCCGCTGGAGCAGGGCCTGGATCCGACGACTAAGTTTGCTACTATTGAAGACGGTTTGTGGTTTGCGGTGACAACGGTGACGGGAGTGGGATTTGGAGATTATGTACCTAAAACCACCCAGGGGCGAATTATCGGCGTGGTCTTGGAGACCATCGGGGTAACGTTTTTTGGCTTGGTGATTGCTTTTTTAACGATAAACCTTTTACGCAAAGAACAGCAGTTTTACTGGCAACGGACGATGGAGCGGTTTGATGAAATGGATAAACGACTGGAAAGGATTGAGCATGGTCAATCGTTTAGCCTCAATCATCAGGTTCAGACTAAGAAATCAGTGAGCCCTTCGACTTCTCCTTCGCAAGCTAAGGTTTCGCTCCCTCCTTCGCTAAAGCTACGGAGGGTAAACAAGAAACAATGAATAAAACAGATTACAGAGTTTAGGGTGTTCGAATTAGAGGAATTTAATTCCGAGTTTTTTGGGGCTTTTCAATGATCAGTCGAAACCGAGCTCGGCTCGGGCTTCGGGAGTCATCATGTCCGGTGTCCAGGGAGGGTCAAAGGTTAGGTTGATATTAATAGAAGTGTTTTTATCAAGATTGAGGCCAGTTTGAAGGGCATCTTTAACCAAGGTATCAAATATACCTGCCAAAGGGCAACCGGGAGTAGTCAGGGTCATAGTGAGATCGATGGTGGTAATCTTTTTATGGGTGGAGAGCTTGACGGCGTAGATAAGTCCTAAGTCGACAATGTTAATACCCAGTTCGGGGTCGATGACGGTTTTTAAACTGGCGATGACTTGGTGTTTGGTAAAACGCATAGGATTATTAGAGCCTGGTAGAATACTCTTGATGTCATCAAGAGATGAATACCAAGGGCATGAAACCATGGTAGTTTATTTTAACCCAGACAACGAAGCCAGTCCCCTACTTTACCGAGGGGGCTGGCTTTTTAAATACCATTCGTCGATTAGGCTTTCTTCAGAACGGGCATGCCGGTGCGACTGGTTTCAATAACGCGGTAACCACCGGGAACCGAATCAAGAGCGCCAGGACGAACATCCCGGGCAAAGAAATAAATAGTTTGTTGACGGCCGTTTTTAAGCATGACGCTTTTGCTGTGGAGATAGTAGGTTTGGCCCTTGGAGTTTTTGTACGAATATGCCATTTTCTTTCACCTCCTTTACAAGGGCAAGCAGACTGGTAATGGTCTATGTAATAAAGTCTTTCGAACCGGGCAAAAATAGCAAGGAGTGACCAATGAAGTATCAGGGTAGATTAATTTGAGATTCATTACAGTTTCGTACCTCTTAAGGAGAATAGCACACCAGAGGAAAATTGCAATACTTGATTCTTATTGTCTTTTCCTGGGACTAGGAACGGAATTCAGCTTCGAGTAAAAGGTAGACTCCCCAGGCAGCTAAGACGCCGGCTATCAAAAGCCATTGGGTACTGGCCAGATAGATATCGGCACCAAAGGCGCCAATAATGGAAAAGACGACGGCAATAACTGAGAGGATAACGAACACCTTGGAGACCATGGGTTTATCTTTGTCGCGCATGAACATTGGTTTCACCTCCAATCCTTCTTCAGTCTAGAAAGTTGGTTAGGCTTTGTCAAACTCCCCCTTCGTCCGGCCGAGCCGGACTTCGGAGGGATAAACCTTCCGACTGGTTCGATTGCACTCACTGCAAGTTCGCTTGCTTCGATAACACTCAGGACAATCAGGGTAAACAAGACAAGTGCGCTCCCTCCTTCGCTAAAGCTACGGAGGGTAAACAGGGCAGGCTTTTCAATACCAAGAAGTAGGTTGGCAATGGGTTTACTCAAACTTACCAGTTAAGACTATGGTGGTGGGTTGTTCGGAAGCCTCAACCTGGCTAGAAACTACAATTTGGCGGTGGTCGCCGATTTCGGCAATGGTGGTTTCTAAAAGATAGCCGCCTTTGGCTAGAGTTAGCCGGCCCAGCGATAGCGGTTCTGAACCGTCTGTCTTAGTTAACCAACCTTCGTACCAGCCAGTGTCTAGATCGGAAACGGCAGCGAGAATAGTAATTTCAGCCTGACCGTTTGCTTTCACAGTAGCCACGCCGGTAGATTGGCTGTCGCTAGCGACGAGGTCAACGCGTTTAACGCCAGCGGGTACTTCTATGCCGGCTGACTCTAAAAGACGGTCGACTCTGTCTTTAACTTCCTCGGTGGTGGTTTCTGGTGTAGGGGTAGGAGTGGAAGGAGCAGGACGGCGCAGCAAACGAAGGCCGATCACCACCAGAATGACAACTACGACTAAAATGAGCCATTGTCTCATTCCCATACTCTCACCTCCTTTCTAGGATATTTTTAATATTAAAAAACCTGCCTAGGGCAGGCTGACGTTTTTGGTGAGGTTGGCTGACTATTTGGGCCAAACTTGTTCACCGGTTTGGGTATCGGTAACTATAATGGCGGCGGTGGGACAACTTTGGGCAGCCAGTAAGAGATTGTCGTCTGACTCCTCACCAACCGTGGGTAAGACTACTGCTTTTTGTTGATCGTCGAGCTTGAAAGCTTTGGAGGCAACGGCAACGCAGGAGGCGGCACCGATGCATTTATCGCGAATGACTTGAACCTTATACCTACCCATAGTTAACTTTCCTGGTGGACAAATACTTTCTAGTTATATAACAGGTTTGTGGGTAAATGCAAACTGTCGAGACAGAATATCCCTTCGACTTCGCTCAGGGTGAACGATTAGGGATTAAAAGAATTTTTCAAAGTGGATTCTTTCTGGTGGTACTGCTTGAAATTTGAGAAGGCTGGTGACTGCCTCTATCATTTGTTTATTGCCGCAGAGGTAAAAACCAGTAGCAGCGAATTTTTGGTAGTGTTTCTTAAGACAGTCGGTGACGTGGCCGCGGCACAGAGGCCAGGAATCTGGTGGGTGGGAAAGGATAATGTCGAAAGTAAAATTGGGATAGTTTTCGGCTAACTCGCGGAAATCTTCTTCCCAAAACAAATCGTAAATGAAGCGTATACCCCAGTGAAGCCGAATAGGACGGGAGTCATTTTTGGTTTCCAAAAGATCCAGAATCTGGCTGCGAATGGGGCTGATGCCGGAACCGGTGGCCACGAAAACTAACTCGTTCTCTACTGGCGGTTGATTCTTAGATAAAGGGGTGATGGTAAACTGGCCGACGGGAGCTCTGAATTCGACTTCGTCGCCGGGGGCGAGTGAAGCCAGATAGAGAGAACCATCGCCATGGGGAGAGATATCGACGAGAATTTCTACGGCGTGATCCAAAGCAGGAGGTGAGGAGATAGAATAGGATTTTTTTTCAGCACCGCCAGGGACGGTAAGAAGTAAATATTGGCCAGCTCTGAATTGAATCCGATGAGGATCCAGTAACTCAAAATGAATATACTGGTATTTGCCGGCTAAAAGAACGTGTTCGGAAACTTTGGCGCGAAAAGTTTGGAGCGGAGGGGTAGGGGTTTCGGTCATGATAATTAAAGTCTAGCTGCTTAAAGGAAAAAAAGAAATTATCAGTCGAGCCAGTCAGGGTTAAAGAGTCTGCCCAAGACCAAACGGACTAAATGAGCATAGGCGGTTTCCCGACTAACCCAGCCGCCGGTGACAATACCCAGCATGCCTTCTTGATGTTTAATGTTTTTTCGGCCCGTCAACTCATCCATCAGCGGCCCCATCTCTATCCCCTGTCTAATTGGTGTAGAGATTTTTTGGGGGAGGATAAAGCGCTCGCCATTAACCAGACTGATTCTGTCTTGCTTATCGACGGCACAACACCAGACGGTATTCCACACTGCCCGACGGTTAATAATAATGCCGCCTTCTAGGCCAATAGCAAGATCAGACTTAACGGCTTTTAAGGCAGCGTGGGCGCGATTTAGAGCCCCCAGGCGAGTAGCCGCGTCTGATCGGGGTTGGCCGTCAACGCCGCTGTCAACGTCAACAGCCACTACTTTGACTCTGATTAACTTATCTTTGATCGCGGTCTTGACGGCGGCGAGTTTAACGGGATTGAGGCTGCCGACGGCAATGGTTTTAATTTTCATTGATATTTATTGGTCCTTGGCGAATAACGGTTAATGGTTTGGTGGTGGTATCGACGACGGTGGAAGCCTGACCGGATCTAATGTTGATGTCGTCGCCAACGACCGCGTCGGCTAACTTGATTAGTTGGGGATTGATGTCGCTTTTACGGATGGGGGCGTGGTCGCCGCTTAAATTGGCAGAGGTGGCGACGAGGCCGGTACCAAGAACCTGACATATATCCCTGACTAGATGACTTTGGGGAACGCGGAGACCAATCGTACCTCCCTGTCCGAGAATGGATAAAGGTAGATTTGGTTTGGCCCTGACAATCAGAGTGAGGGCGCCGGGCCAGTATTTTTGGGCTAACTGGCGAGCCTTATTTGAAAATTGAGCTAAAGTTTCAGCCTGAACTTGGTTGCCAACGAGAACGGCTGTGGGTTTGCCCTCTTCCCTATGCTTAAGATGGTAGAGTTTTTTAATGGCGGTTGAGCTTTTTAAACTGACGCCTAGGCCCCAGACAGTATCGGTGGGAAAAATAATGACGCCACCTTTTTGGAGGAGGCTAGTAATCTGATTCAAGGAAGGTGGAGGCTTAGTCATAACTATAACTGGGACAGAGCAGCTTTTAGAGCAGCCAGCGGGAGTTGGATACATTTGACTCGGGTAGGGCTGACGGTGATACCCAAAAGGTCGTTGATATTATCGAGGGTTAATTCTTTTACGGTGGTTGTCTGCTGGCCTTTGACGGCTTCAGTTAAGAGGCTGGCAGCGGCTGTCGAGAGAGCGCAACCAAGGCTTTTGAATTTAACATCGGTGATAACCTGATCTTTGATACTAAGGTCCATTTCGATCATGTCGCCGCAACTGGCGTTGGTTTCCCGGGCGGTAACCGTCGGTTTTTTTAACTCACCGAAATTGCGGGGGTGTTTGTAGTGATCAAGAATGGTGTCGTGGTAGAAATCGTCCATAGAATTAGGTAATGGGTTATAGGTGATAGGAGATAGGAGATTAAAATTATTTATTGGAAAATCTGTTTGACTTTGGTGAGACCTTCGATTAAGTGGTCTATCTCCTCCTTCGTATTATAAATGTAGAAACTGGCGCGGGTTGAGGCGGCGATGCCTAATTTTTGGTGTAAAGGCATGGTGCAATGATGACCGCTTCTGACTGCAATACCAAAGTGACGGTCTAGGACTTGAGCGACGTCGTGGGCGTGGATGCCTTTCACGGTAAAAGCAACCACGCCGCCGCGGACTTCGGGGTCAGTAGGGCCAAGCAGAGTGAGGTCTTTGACTTCCTGAAGGCGGGCGAGGGCGTAGGTGACTAATTCTTTTTCATGGTGACGAATATTGGCCAGGCCGAGTTTGGTCAGATAGGCGGCGGCGGACGCGAGGCCGACAGCGCCGGCGACATTGGGAGTGCCGGCTTCAAATTTTTCGGGTCCTTTTTGCCAGGTGACCTGGTGGGAATAAACTTCGGAAATCATGCCGCCGCCGGTTAAAAAAGGGCCCATTTCCTCTTGTCTGGCTTTTTTGATAAAGAGGCCGCCGATGCCCATGGGGCCGAGCATTTTGTGACCGGAGAAAGCCAAGAAATCGACACCCAGTTTTTTGACGTTGATAGGCAGATGGGGAACGCTTTGGGCGGCGTCGACTAAAACTTTGGCGCCGACGCGACGGGTGCGTTTGACAATGTCGGCAATGGGGTTGATGGTGCCTAAGGCGTTGGAGCAGTGGACGATGGCGACGAGTTTGGTTTTTGGAGAAAGTTTGGCCTCAAGATCGGTGAGGTCAAGCCTGCCATCCTTGGTGATAGTGACAAGCTGGAGTTTGACGCCTTTAGATTTTGATAGTTGCAACCAGGGAACGAAATTGCTGTGGTGTTCCATTTCGGTGAGGATGATTTCTGAATCTTTATCGACGTGGTCAAAGGCCCAGGTCCAGGTGACCAGGTTAATAGCCTCGGTAGCATTTCTGACAAAGATGAGTTCGTCGGTATCAGCGCCGATAAATTTGGCCACTTGGTCTCGAGATTGATGGTAAAGTCTAGTAGCTTCGTCGCCTAAGGTATGGATACCACGGTGGACGTTGGCGTTGTGATGCTCGTAGTAGTCAACTATGGCTTGGATTACTGGTTTTGGTTTTTGGCTGGTGGCGGCGTTGTCAAGATAAATGAGGGTTTTGCCGTTGACTTTACGGCTTAAAATAGGAAAGTCTTGGCGGATTTTTGATACATCAAGCATAGTGCCTTTCCGTAATTATTGATTCGGATTTATCCTGAGCGGTGGCGAAGGAATTCTTGATTCTCTCTATTACTGGTTGCAGAAAGCCGTCAATGATGAGTTGGGCTGATTTTTTCTTCGATAACCCCCGGCTCATGAGATAAAAAAGCTGGTCTTCGTCGACTTTGCCGATGGTGGCGGCATGGGAACATTTGACTTCGTCTGTTCTGATTTCCAAATTGGGAATGGCGTTGGCTTTGGCCGTAGGTGAAGCAAGTAAGATGTTTTCAGTTAAGAAGGCGGTGGTGTTTTTGGCTTTTTTGGCGACTTTAATGGTGCCAGTTAAGTTGACGGTGGCGTTATCTTGAGCGACGGCTTTGATGAGGGTAGTTGAGGTAGTGTGGGGAGCTTGATGATGAGTGGTAATGGTAAGGTCGTAGGTTTGATCACTTTTGGCGCTTAGAGCAGCAAGAATTTCGACCGAAGCGCCGGCGCCGATTAAGTTGATGAGATAGTGGCCACTCTTTTTTAGAATAATTCGTTGGTGCTGGTTTCTTTTGACGTTAAAAGTTGTCATCCGACACTTCCCTCCATCTCGAGGTCTATCAGGCGGTTCATTTCGACGGCGTATTCGAGGGGTAATTTTTTGATGAGGGGGGCGACGAAGCCGGAAACAATCATTTTGCTGGCTTCTGCCTCGGTCAAACCCCGACTCATTAAATAGAATAGTTGTTCCTCCCCTACCTTGCTGACAGTGGCTTCGTGCTCCAAGGTAACGTCACTATTTAAAATGCGGTTGGTGGGGTAGGTGTCGGAACGACTCTTTGAATCAAGAATGAGGGCGTCGCAGACAACTTTGCTTTTGACGTCTTTGGCAGTGGGGCTTACGGAAACCAAGCCACGGTAGCTGGTGCGGCCGCCGCCCTTACTGATGGATTTACTGATAATGGTACTGGTGGTATGGGAGGCAAGATGAATAGCTTTGGAGCCGGCATCCTGATGTTGACCAGCGCCGGCCAAGGCCATAGAGAGCGTTTCTCCCCGAGCGCCTTTGCCGGCCAGCAGGAACGAAGGATATTTCATGGTGAGGCGGGAGCCCATGTTGAAATCGGTCCAAATCATTTCTCCCTCTTCCTCCACCCAGGCACGTTTAGTAACCAAGTTATAAACAGTCTTGTACCAATTTTGGACGGTGGTGTACTGGACGCGGGCACCCTTTTTAATAAAAATTTCGACGACGGCGCTATGAAGCGATTGACTAGAATAGGCGGGAGCGGTACAGCCTTCGACATAGTGAACTTTACTGCCCTCGTCGGCGATGATGAGAGTACGTTCGAATTGGCCGGCATTGGGGGCGTTGATTCTAAAGTAGGCTTGTAAAGGCAGTTTAACTTCAACGCCTTTGGGGACGTAGACAAAACTGCCGCCGCTCCAGACGGCGCTGTTTAAGGCGGCAAATTTGTTATCTGCCGGCGGGATGAGCTTGCCAAAATAGTGTTTGACCAAGTCTGGGTGTTTTCTAAGGCCTTCATCCATACCCAAAAAAATGACGCCTTTTTGGGCCAGATTTTTTTTGATGGAACCATAGACAACTTCGGAGTCGTACTGGGCTTTGACGCCGGCTAAGACTTTTCTTTCGGCTTGGGGTATACCTAAGCGTTCAAAAGTATCTTTGATATCTTTAGGAACGTCTTGCCAACGCTGTTCTTGACGATCGGTGGGGCGAAGGTAATAAGAAATCCTATCGTAGTCGATGGCAGAAAGATCTCCTCCCCAAGTGGGAGTGGGTTTGGTGGCAAAGATTTTTAGGGCGGTTTTACGAAACTGCCGCATCCAGGGGGGTTCGGTTTTGTAGTGGGAAATAGCTTCAACCACCGTTTCTGATAAACCAGGTTGACTCTTAAAGACATAGTCGTCGATGGGTTTAGCAAAGCCGGCCAAATAATTCTGGTCAAAACCTTTAATATTGACAGCTGGTGGTGGGATGGGAGCAAAACGAGACATAGAAATTAGCTTATAGCTCGTAGCTTTTAGCTTTTAGAAAATTTTTATAGCCGGTTTGTTCGATTTGATGGGCTAACTGAAAATCTCCACTTTTAATGATCTGACCGTTGACCATGATGTGAACGTGGTCTGGTTTGATAAAGCGGAGAATGCGCTGATAGTGGGTGATAATGACAATGCCAGTATTGAATTTTTGGGCTACTGTCTTAATACCCTTAGCCACAACTTTTACGGCGTCGATGTCCAGGCCAGAGTCGGTTTCGTCAAGAATGGCGAATTTTGGTCTTAGAGTAAGAAGTTGGAGGATTTCTAAGCGTTTTTTCTCTCCTCCGGAGAAGCCGTCGTTTAAAGAACGGCTTAAGAGTTCCGGTTTAATACCTAGCTCTTTGGCGGTATGGGTTAATGATTGACGAAACTCCAGGATAGACTGGGGTGATTTACCATTGACGGCCTGATGGGCTTGGCGGAGAAAATTTTGGACGCTGACGCCGGCGACGGTAACTGGATATTGAAAAGCAAGGAATAAACCTTTTTTGGCTCGCTCATGAGGCGGCAGATCACTAATATCTTTTCCGTCAAGAATAATTTTTGACTTTTCATTATTAACTTTTAATTTGTAGGTCGGGTGTCCCATCAAAGCCATAGCCAGACTGCTTTTGCCGCTACCGTTAGGGCCCATGATGGCATGGATTTCTCCTGGTTTGACAGTGAGATTAACCCCTTTGACAATTTCTTTGTTGTCGACGGAGACGCGAAGATCCTTAATGGTTAGGTTATAGGGAATAGGTTTTAGGGAATAGTTCTTTTTCACAAGCCTCCTAAAGTCATCTGGGTGCCTTGATGTTTCATTGGAGTAAAGCTAAAGTCGACCGGAGCTTCAATGAGGCGGTTCCATTTATTTAGAAATTTAACGATGCCGTGAGTGCGACCGTAATCGTAGATATCCCTAGTAATTTCGACGTCTTTAAGGCAATACTCGGAAAGTTTGTCGAGTTGGCCGGTTTCAAAATATTCTAAGGCATCCAGGCCGGTACCGGCTTTTTGGATGCCAAGAGTTTCGGCTGCCAAGGCATCGAGGCTGACGCGGTGGCCGACGCTGGTTTCAAGCCTAGCCATGAGATCAAGCACCGACAATTGACTGATTTTGCCTGGATAATAGGGTGTAAGGACGGGAAGGTCGAAATCGATAATGTTAAAGCCGATAATAACATCGGCCTTTTCGAGGACGGGCCAAAGTTTGGATAAATCAGTTTCAAAATAACCCTGTTTTTTACCTTGGCCTTGACTTTCCCTAACGACGGTACCGACAAAACTGACCCCGAGTGCCTGGGGTTTGTAACCGCCGACCTCGTTGAAGGCGCGTTTGGTTTCGACATCAAGAATGACTTGGTTCATGCTGAATTGCCCCTGACTAAATCTGCCAAAGAGTACTGTTGCATGGTTTGGGTAATGGCGGAAGAAACTTTCGTCATGATTTTTTGGTGGAGGCAGATGTTTTGACAGGCGCACTTTTTGTCTGATTGGCAGGTGGCGGCAACAACCGAACCTTCGAGAATTTCCAAGACTTTCGCCACGTTAATCTCTTCTGGTTTATGGTTGAGGCGATAGCCGCCGCGAAGGCCTTCCCGACTTTTCAAGATGCCGGCGGCGGCCAAACGACTCGCGATTTGGGAAATGAATTTGTAGGGTAAACGATTCTTAACGGAGAGTTGCTTTAAGGAGAGGTAGCGGTTTCGAGACGAGCGGGCGATCAGGGTCAAAAGGAGCAGGCCGTAGTCGGATTTTCGGGAAATGGAAAGCATGAAACTCCTACTAAAACAGTAGAAGTTTAACAGGATAAGAAGAAATCGTCAATTGGCTAGTTGACGAGGTAGGCAGTGTCACCGTCACGGACTTTTTGATCGACTTTGATGCCCACTTCCTGACCTTTTTTGCCGGCTTCGATGGCTTTATGGGCGTACTGCATTTCTTTGATAGGTTGGTCGAAGTTGGTGGTGGCGCCTTCAAAATGGAGAGTGTCACCTACCTTTAAAGCTGATGACAGCTTGATGATGCCGACGCCAATGTTGGTGTAATAGTGGGTAACCATGCCCACTTTTTTGCTTTTGCCTGCCATTTCCCTCACCTCCTCCCTAATAACAGATGCTGAATTAAATTCAGCATGACTCGAGAGCTCGTTCCATTACCATCCGTTTCTGTCATCCTGAACTTGTTTCAGGATCTCTTCATGAACCTCTTTAAGCTCATTTGAGTTTTAAGTTAACTTTTTTCTAACGATTGTGGCGACGAGTGAGCCTTCGGCTTGACCTTTGGTTTGCGCCATGACTTTAGCCATAACAGCACCAAATTCGGTAAGGCCGGATTGGATGATTTTAGCAACGATGGGCTCGATTTCCTGAGGTGACATTTGTTGGGGTAAATAAACCTCTAAAATCTTGAGTTTGGCGGTTTCTTGATCAACGAGGTCCTGTCTATTACCGGTTTTGAATTGGTCAATGGCTTCCTTACGGTTTTTGACTTCTTTGGTGATGAGTTTGACGATTTCCTCATCGGTTAAGTCAGCATGTTTGTCTATCTCGGCGTTTTTGATTTGAGACCAGATGAAGCGGAGGGTGTCGAGTTTGACCTGATCTTTGGCTCTCAAAGCCTCTGTGAGCTGGGTTTGGAGGGTTTGACGGAGCATATAAGTGAAAGGTAACACCCTCCTTCGCCCGAGTCAAATACGGCTACGGCGGGCAGGCAAGTAGGACAAGTAGTACAGGTAGAACAGGTTGGAATTATGAAGTATGGTCTAGGAAGGATCATCCCTGCAAGAATGCAGAGATGATCCTTTAAAGATAATTTAGCTCGTGGCTTTCTTGAAATTGTCTTCGACTTGGGGCCAATTGATGATTGACCAAAAAGCCTCGATGTACTCGGGGCGGCGGTTTTGGTATTTCAAATAATAGGCGTGCTCCCAGACGTCGAGGCCGAGAATGGGAGTACCTTCTATTTCTGCCACACCTGTCATTAAAGGATTGTCCTGATTGGGGGTGGAGGTAACAGCCAGTTTTTTATCGGCGGTAACAATCAACCAAGCCCAACCGGAGCCGAAACGATTGGCAGCAGCTTCGGTAAATTTCTGCCTGAAAGTGACAAAGTCGGTAAAGGTAGTGGCGATGGCGGTAGCGAGATTACCAGTTGGTTCCCCTCCCCCGGCCGGTTTCATCATCAACCAGAACAACGAGTGATTAAAGTGGCCGCCGGCGTGGTTTCTGACGGCCATTTTGACGTCGTCGGAGAGGGAGTTGACACCTTTGACTAAATCTTCTAAAGACATTGCCTCGAGGTTGGCTTTGCCGGTAATGGCGGCGTTTAATTTGTCAATATACGCCTGGTGGTGTTTGAGGTGGTGGATTTCCATGGTGGCGGCGTCGATAGACGGCTCCAAGGCGGCGTAATCATACGGTAACTGGGGTAAGGTGTGCATAAAACCTCCGAAAGTAATGAGTAAAATAGAAAATAAAAACTTTAACGGTTTATGTTTCGCTAAGGTAGAAATTATTAGTATCTTGAAATAATGATTAATGAATAACTACGGTACTATATTTTGGGAAAGGGGACAAGGTTTAAAAACCAAAAGAAATAATTCTCTTTAAGTAAGAGAAGGGTAGTTGACGTTGTTGGCTCTCTTATTTTTTCTTCTTCCCGCCCATTATTTCCGCACAAATCTTGCAGTCGTTTTGATGGGTGGCAAAAATGTAGATAGCGGAGGCGCCGACGAGAACGTAGACCAATTGAGTCAGGCCAGAGCGGAGGCCAAAGAGGGCTTCGACTAAGTTGAAATCAAAAAGTCCGACTAAACCCCAGTTTAGGGCGCCGATGACAACCAGGGTGAAGGCTACTATATGCAGTCCTTTCATGTATTTCACCTCCCCTCCGGTGTGTTTGAACAGTAGTATTGAGTACTATCAGTGTAGGGAGAACTAAAGGTGGAGTCAAGGAAGATGCCGTTTAAACGAGGTCACTTCGGTGCGTCGGTCTTGCCACAATTTCTTGGCTAACTTTTTGCCGGTATCGGTGACAAAATAAGCGGCTAAATCTATCTTTAAGTTACCAAGATAGCTAGCCGGATCTACACCTTTTCTGACGGTATCCTGCCAAAAGTTTTCGAAGGTAAACGACCAGAGGTGATCGAGGTCGATAAGAATTTTGACTTCTTCGGGAAGCTGATGATTGAGAGCAATTTTTTCTGGCTGATCGTGGTAGCGAACTGCCTGGTAAATAAGGTGTTTTTCTTGAGCAGTGAGTGGTGGGGTAAAGTGGTACTCTGACAAAATTTTCTTGGCAAGGCGGAGACCTTCGAGAGCGTGTTTTTCTTTGGGAGCGGAGGCCTTTTTGGTGAGTTTGAGGCCGGAAACACCGAGGCTAGCGGCAATTTCTTGCTCCGATAACTGACTCCAGCCAGAATCGTGGAGAATGAGGGCGAGGGCGATAACCCGCTCATTAATCTTTTTTTCTTCGGTAAGGTTTTTAAGAAACGGAAAAACACAGGCAATATGGACGTCGGTGGTCCTTGGTTTTAGATAGGACAAAACGTATTTGAAGAATTCTCGGTACTGGGGCGGGATTTTTTCGAAATATTTATCTTCCCAAGGAATGTAAACTAGAAAATGAAGATGGTTTCTATCGAGAGTACGGGTTTTTGGAAAGACGAGGGTTAAGTCTTTGGGAATCCAGTGGTTTTGACCATCGGGAGACGTAATCTGTTTAAAATCCATAAGGCTATAATATCAACGCCCTGTTTCCAATTGGCAATCGAGGATGCATTCTTTGGAGAACTACATCGGGCTGACGAGTTGGAAATAGTTGCCGTCGGAGTCTTCGAAAGTAGCGATGAGCATGTTTTCGTCTTCCATGGGGTGATAGGGTGTAGCGATGACTTTGGCGCCCAGTTTTTGGATACGGGCAAATTCTGCTTCGACCTCTTTGGTTTCGAAGTTAATGATAACCCGAGCTGGCTGTTTGCTTTTGCCTTTAACTTGGCTGTGGGAGCCGATAAATAAGGTCAAACCGCCCACTTCAAAACCGGTCCAGCTGCCTTCGGACCAGGCGGGTTTGGTGGTTAAAATTTTTTGGTAGAAGTCAGCCAATTTTTTAGGCTGGGCAGAACCGAGCATGACCGCATTTAATTTGAGCATATAACCTCCAATAAACTAATGGCTTGATTGTAGCAGAAATGTGGCTAGAAGGCGTATAATCCAGAGCGATGAGCGAAAAATTGGTGGAAATACTGCCGATGCTAGCAAAGGATATTGAGCTGGTTTGGGAGCTTGGTATTGCAACACCGGAGTTTGATACCGGGGATCAATCGCCTCGGTTTTATAGTCAAGAAGCGCTGGGACGAATGGTTGAAAGCGATGATTGTGTGTGTTTGGTGGCAAAAAATAAAGATGATGAGGTGGTGGGTTTTATCCTGACTTCAATACTTACTGCTCCGCGTGATGCTATTATCCACACAATACGAGTTGCTGATGACTTTCAAAAACAAGGGGTTGGGGCAATGCTGTTTGATCAAACTCTAACACTTTTAGAACAACGGCCGGACGACTGCAATCATTACCAGCTTGAAACACAACTGCGTAACTGGGGAGTTCATTCGTTTTTGACAAAACAGGGAGTAACTGGCGGAACACCAATGCTACGGTTTGACGGCATGTTGCCGAGGAAATAACTAAACCTTCACGTCTTCCATTATTTGTAACCCTTTCATGCCATGCTTGTGCCAGTCTCTAATCTCTTGATCGTCAGGATCAGCTTGAAGAAGTTCGGCGGTTCTTAAGGCAAACATAGCATAATTGGCCTGAATAAGTACCGGTAGAGCTTGCCTTTCGCTGGGAGTCAACTGATTACGAGCCTCATAAGCCTGGGTAGTGGCCGAAAATAACCTAGTTGTTTTTTCTAAGTCGGTGAAATCTGCACAGGTATTTGACATAAAAATTGCCAAGTCGGCTAACCTTTGCTCGTGGTCCATGCAACCTAAATCCAAAATACAGTATTTGCCTCCTTCTTCCTTTAAAATATTGAAGGAATGCAAATCTCCATGAACCAGAGTTTGAGGAAACTTTTTTTTGTCATCGAGGCCAAGTGCTCTGACTTTATCTACTGTTGGATTTATTGTGGTTAAAATATCCTTTAACCCTTCGGGAGGAAAGTATTGGTGGTTATCAACTGCCCTAACCAGTCTTAATAAAGACCAACTGTCCATGGCAGGAACAACTCCGTAATCTTTTATCTGATGGATCCTGGCCATATACTCGGCAATTTTTTGTACGTCTTCTACGCTGGGATTGGTGAGAACGTGGCCGGGAAAGACTCTCGAGACCGCAGCGGCAACGTGGTACTTCCGATTCGGAGTTGGCCTGGCTTCAAGGGTGATGAAACTATGCCTATCTTTGGTTTCAACGGTTTCGGAGATAGGTACTCCTGCTTCTTTTAACTTTGTTTCTAGGCCACTGACATTTCTCAATCTAAATCTTGGGGGTCTACTGGCGGAACTATCATAGATTTTAAGGAGTAGTGGTTCTTTACCAGCCCAAAAAGTAAACTTGGTTGTTTCCAAGCCTCGATGTAATTGGTGTAAATTCTCTGGTTTATGACCGTCAAAATCATACTGATTGGAAACTGCGTCAACAATTTGTCCGACTGTTATCGGACCAGCAATTTTCGTTTCCAGGATTGCTTGCTGATTGCGAACTAGTTCGTCTTCTGGCATAACAATATATTTTTATTTAATTAGAAGTGGCAGTTTCGTTTGATTGGAGTAACAACTTATAATTCTTACTGATTTCATTTATGGAATTATCAACTCCTAGATGTCTTATTGATTCTGTTGCCAACTGAGTGGCTTTTTGAGCACTTAAGTTAAGATTGCGAGAATTAAGAAATTCACTCAGGAATACTCCCCGGAAAATATCTCCGCAGGCGGTAGTGTCGTGGATAGTTACTTTTTTGGAAGGAATGTGCAGTGGGTTTGCTTTAGAGTCAAGAACTATGCAGCCATCTTTGTCGATAGAGATGATAACTGTTCCTCGAGTGAACTTTTTGAGAGTAACTGCTGCTTGTTGGGCATCAGCGACGGTATTAATTTTAGTATTTAAGAGTAGTTCTGCTTCCTGGCGGTTGGGCATAAGAAAATCAATAGTTCTTAAGAAAATCTTGTTGAATTCTCGTTGTTGGTTGGGAAAGTCCAATAAGACTGGTGTTTTTACTTTTGAGGCTGTGGAAATAAGCTGATAGAGAGATTTAAGAGGCAAACTTGTTTCTAGATACATACAATCAAATTGTTTCACTACCTTTGGGGAAATTGTTCCGGTAAGACTACTTGCTCCTAAATAGAGAGTGATGGCCGTTTTACCCTCCCTGTCAGTGATAGTAAGTACTTGACCGGTTGTAGCTTTGGGTTTTGTGACAATTAGGTTGGGGTCAATATGATAGCAAATTAAGTCTGCAAGGGCTTTTGTGCCGTCGGTGTCGGCGCCGATAGTGCCGTACATTTTTACTTGGTGGTTAATAGCAAGGATGCGTCCGGCATTAATAACTTTGCTACTAGTTATGATGTTTGTTTGGGAAGCGTAAGCAACTTGGTCGGCTGAGGCAATTCTGTCGACTAGGTATTGGCGTTCAGTAAGGATGCTTCCGACTAGAAGAATTGTTTTCATGGAATGATTGTAGCAGAAAGGGCCGCGGAGGCGGCCCTTTGACTAATAAACTTTTGTCGTTTCATCCCAGTACTACTGACTCGATTTTGCGCAGACTGCTTATTCAGCCATTTCGCAAATCGGGTTCGGGTACGGGATTAGCCAGGTCTCCTTAACAGACTTGGCTACATTCCCATGTCGCCCATGTCGGGGGTGGCGCCAGCTTCCCTTTTCTCCTTCTCGGGAAGATCAGTCACCAAGGCTTCGGTAGTTAAGATCATGCCGGCTACCGAGGCGCCGTTCTGCAAAGCAGTGCGGGTGACTTTGAGCGGGTCTAAAATACCCATGGCCAACATGTCGCCGAACTGGTTAGAGGCGGCGTTGAAGCCAAAGTTGACGTTTTTATTGGCCAAAACCTCGCGGACAATCCAACCATCGTCTTGACCGGAGTTTTTGGCTAGCCAACGTAAAGGCTGCTCTAGAACGCGTTTAACTATTTTGACGCCGACCTTTTCGTCGTCAGTGTCTCCCATGAGTTTGTCGAGAACTCGACCGGCGCGTAGGAGAGCGACGCCGCCGCCGGGGACAATGCCTTCTTCGATGGCGGCTTTGGTGGCTTCTTTGGCGTCTTTGACGCGTTCTTGTAACTCTTTAAGCTCGATTTCGGTGGCGGCACCGACTTTAACAACGGCCACACCACCCGAAAGTTTAGCGATACGCTCGTCAAGCTTTTCGCGGTCAAACTCGGAATCGGTGCGGTCTTTTTCGCGCTGAAGCGCGGCTAAGCGAGCCTGGATGGATGCTTTAGTACCTTTGCCGCCGACAATCCTGGTGTTATCTTTGTCGGAGCGGATCGAGTCGGCCCGACCGCAGTCTTCAGGAGTAACCGAGTCGAGTTTTCTGCCGGTGTCTTCACTAATGAAGGTACCGCCGGTTAAGATGGCGATATCTTCGAGCATGGCCTTACGGCGGTCGCCAAAGCCAGGAGCTTTGACCGCTAAAACAGTAAAGGCGCCCCGAAGCTTATTGACCACCAGGGTGGCTAAGGCTTCACCCTCGATGTCATCGGCAATAATAACCA
>MHDE01000023.1:0-1513 GCA_001803465.1 Microgenomates group bacterium RIFCSPHIGHO2_01_FULL_45_11
TTAACGCGTCGCTAGCCAAAACGGTTCTAGGTTGGCAGCCGACAACAGCGTTGGCAGAGGGAATTGGGCAAACAGTGGCCTATTATGAAAAGCAAGAGCATTATGCGGGTATTGATAGTGATTCCGGCCTATAATGAGGAAGAAGTTATTAGTCAGGTTATCGTCGATGTTCGCCAGCAGCTAAAAACGGCTGATATTTTGGTGGTCGACGATGGCTCGACAGATCAAACCGGCGAGGAGGCGTTTAAAGCCGGGGCGGCAGTAGTGCGTCATGTCATCAATCGAGGTTTGGGAGGAGCGATTGGCACTGGTATTGAATACAGCCGGGGTAAGGATTATACGGCGGTAGCGACCATCGATGCGGACGGTCAACATGATGCTAATGACTTATTGAAAGTTCTTCAGCCTATTTTTGAGGGTAGAGCAGACGTGGTAATTGGCAGCAGGTTATTGCAGGATGTTTTTCAAGTGCCAATAGATCGGCGACTACTAATTAGATTGAGTAATTTATTAACGTTTATTCTTTTTGGCTTTAAGTCAACGGATACCCTGTCAGGTTTTCGAGCCTTTTCTAGAAAAGCTCTGGAAAAAATTGAGTTAAAGACCGAAACTATGGAAGTGAGTAATGAGCTGTTTGGGGAAATTAGTCGTCACCAACTCCGGTATTTAGAAGTGCCGATTCGGGTGCGGTATACGCCATACTCCAGAACTAAGGGGCAGACTAATCTTAATGCCTTGAACGTAGGTATAAAATTATTATTACGTTTAGCCAGATAGGGAAAAATGACAGTAGTTCAACTAATTTTACTGTTTTTAATCGGTTTTACTGGCACGAGAGTTCTATTACGACTAAAGGAAGGTAAGTTGGCTGCGGGAGCATTTCTGTTTTGGATCGTGGTATGGGGTGGAGCTTTTGTTGTCGTTTTATTTCCTACTTTTACGACCAAAGCTGCTCAAATTTTGGGGGTGGGCAGGGGGGCAGACGCAGTTACCTATCTTTCTATCGTCGTTTTATTCTATTTAGTGTTTCGGACTAATGTTGAGTTGGAAAATGTACGTCATGAGATAACTGAGCTAGTGCGGCAAATTGCTTTGAGCCGTACAGCAAAGAGACGACCGAACTTTCGGCTGAAGCGGTAGCGATGAGAATAACTCTCATTACTGAGTTTTTTCCAACTTCTGACAGACTTAATTTTAGTGGTGGTGTGGAAACTCGTACCTACTATATTTATTTTTACCTAGCTAAGAGTAATCTGGTTTCAGTTGTTAGTAGAAATCGAAAGTACCTGGCGGCTACCAGTTGGTCCATAGTACCCAGACTTTGGTTTATGGCCGGAGCAATTTTCAAATCTATACTACTGCCATGTGATATTATCGAAGGCTCCAATTTTATTTGTTATCTACCTGCTTGGGTAGCGGCTAAGTTGAAAGGTGTACCAGCAGTGGCGTGGTTTGCGGATGTTTACCAACCAGTTTGGTTTCGGGAGTTTTTTTTGCCGGCCGCTATCTTCGG
>MHDE01000023.1:1577-11284 GCA_001803465.1 Microgenomates group bacterium RIFCSPHIGHO2_01_FULL_45_11
AGGTGGTGTACGGGGGGGTGGAGGTGGAAAAGCTACGTAATCTTACGGTAAAGAAATATGATAGACCAACCGTCTGTACTATTGCGCGATTAGTAAATTATAAACGGATAGAAGATTTACTTTCAGCTTTGGCTATTATTAAACGAAAGATACCGAGGGTGCAACTGGTTGTTATCGGAGAGGGGCCGGAACGGAAAAATTTTGAGAAATTGACTAAGGAATTTAATGTAACAAACAGGGTTAAATTTATGGGGGAGTTAGAACACGGTCGGGCGATGAAAATATTGAAAAAATCGCATGTTTTTTCACTGCCTTCAGTGGTGGAAGGATTTGGCTTGGTGACGGTGGAGGCGATTGCTTGTGGCGTACCTTATGTCAACAGTCGAATCGCCGTCACTGAAGAGATTACTGACGGTGGAAAAGGGGGAATATTGGTAAAGCCTTTAAAAAGTGGAGAGATAGCTAAAGGAATAATTCAGCTCTTACTTAATAAAAACCTTTATTCGGCTAAGCGGAGAGAAGGTTTGATGTTTTGTCGACGGTACGATTGGAAACGTATTGTCCAAAAGACGCTTAATGTTTACCGATCGGTGACGAACGTTTGATACAATTAGGAGCTAGGAGTTATCAATGAAGCGAAGCCTCAACAAATCGTTAGTTAGACGTGGGTTACTGGGTTCACTGCCAATAATTTCTAAAAAATTATGCGTTGTTCGTTCTGCTCACTGCCGATAATTTATCGAAAATTATGAAAAAGATTTTAATTACCGGTGGGGCGGGATTTATAGGTGCGAATACGGCAGCACTTTATCTAAAGCGAGGTGAGAAAGTAACGATTTTTGACAATTTGTCTCGCCCTGGTGTCAAACATAACCTCAAATGGTTAGAGGGGACTTATTCCTCTAGGCAGCTTAGAATAAAAGTCGGTGACGTGTGTCATTTTGATGCGGTAAGAGAAGTAAGCCGAGGTCAAGACGTAATTTTTCATTTGGCTGGACAAACGGCGGTAACGACGTCCATTGAGGATCCCCGATATGATTTTGAAACCAACGCGTTGGGTACCTTTAATATTCTGGAGGCGGTGCGATTAATCAACCCGGCGGCGGTAATTCTTTATACATCGACCAATAAAGTGTATGGAGCGATGGGACGGGTTAATGCTGCCAGGCGAGGTAAACGGTACTATTCCATTGAATCGGCCAATATCGATGAATCTGAACCGCTTGATTTCTATTCTCCGTATGGGTGCAGCAAAGGAACTGGAGATCAATACATGTTGGATTATGCCAGAATTTACGGTTTAAAGACAATCGTTTTCCGACAATCGTGCATTTATGGTCCTCATCAATTTGGGATGGAGGATCAAGGTTGGGTGGCTCACTTTGTTTCTCAAGCCATTAAGGGTGAGCCGGTGACAATTTTTGGGACTGGTAAACAGGTACGGGATATGCTCTACATTGCTGATTTGCTGGCTGCGTTTGACGGAGCAGTTCGGCGGTCACGGATAACTGCCGGTCAAGCCTACAATATTGGTGGAGGCGTCAATAATTCAATGTCGCTTCTGGAACTGATTGATTATGTGGGAGAATTGACCGGTCGGGTGATGAGGGTGAAATTTTTAGCGGCTCGGTCCGGTGATCAAAAAGTATTCATTGCCAATATAGCCAAGGCGCGGAGGGATTTTGGTTGGCGTCCAAAGGTTCATGTTAAGGAAGGAGTGAAATCACTTTATTTTTGGTTACGAGATAATACCTCAACTCTATGAGACCCGGCAGCAACGCTTCACTTCGGGTGGCAATGCTTATTGATACTTGGTTTCCCTTTTTTGGTGGTGGACAGGTACATGTCAAACAATTACGAAGATTGCTTAGCCAGCATTACCAGGTGGAGACAGAGTTGTTTTACGCTTCTTTTCCCAATTTGATGAGTCGTTTCTTCTGGGCGATTTTGGTGGTTATTCAGGTTTATTTACATCATCGGCATAAACCTTTTGTACTCATTCATTCACACGGTTTTATCGCAGGATTACCGGGAAAAATTTTGTCTGTAATTCTGAACGTTCCCGTGATACATACTGTTCACGGCAGTCATTTGATGGATAAAGGAGAAGGGGGAGTTAAGGCTCAATTAGAACGGTGGTTGTTAACACGTATAAAATATAGTGCCCAGATTTCAGTGGCGCAAATGTTTCTAAAATACGATAATGTCAATAATGTGACAGTAATTCCTAATGGGGTAATAGTTAGGGATTTTGATAAGGTTAGGGTTAGGAAAAATCGACAACCAACTCTGATTTGGGTTGGTCGTGACCATCCGGATAAGGGATTAAATATTCTTAAAGAAGCGTTGATAAAAGCTCGACGTAAAATACCAATACTCAAAGCCGAGTTAGTTTCCGGGGGTAGATTAGTGGGAAAGCAGTTGGTGACTATTTATAAAAAAGCACATGTTTTTGTGTTACCATCATTGGCTGAAGGTCAACCAATTACGCTGTTAGAGGCCTGGGCGGCTAAGTTGCCGGTCATTGTCACCCCAGTTGGCGATAACACCTTCATGGTTAGAAATGGGATTAACGGTGTTTTGGTAGAGCCGGGAAATGTTAGCCAGTTGGCCAAAGCGATTTTGAGAGTTTTTAGAAATAAAAGACGTTTTAAGCAAATGGGGATTAATGGTTATAGATTAGTTAAACGACGATATAGTTGGCAGCGGGCAACACGTGAGACTTATCGAGTGTATAGAAGTTTGCTACAATAGGTTTAAGAAATAAGAAATATGTAAGGAGAGGTATGCTGGATAAAAAACTGTTGTCAATATTGGCTTGTCCAGATGATAAAGCGCTAGTGGTATACAAAAAATCTGGCAGGAAAGAAACATTAGTGTGCACTAAGTGTAAACGAGTGTTTCAAGTAAAAGACGGTATTCCGATAATGCTGCCAAGGAATAGTGCCTGAATTTGTAGGTTAATGGTTATTCTTCACATTATTACCCACTATTTCCCAGTAGTTTATGGAGCTGAGAATTTTGCTCAGCAATTAGCCGAGCAACAAGCGAAGGAGCATACTGTTCATGTCGTGACTGGTCGCTGGCGATCGTGGTGGAGAAAAACCCAACATTATAATGGCGTACTGATTCACCGGACTAGAGTCATTAAACTCCGTTACCTGCAAACAATTTTAGCGACAATCCCTTTTTTATTGCAGAGTAGATACATACTTAAAGGCGATTCAACGGCGACAGTACATACTCATATTTATCCCGGTATGATTGTGGGTGCTTTTTTGAAAATACTTGTGCCAAATATCTATTTGGTAGCCACAATTCAGGGAGGAGACATTGGTGATTATGATGAGGTATTTGGACCGTTTAAAACACAAGCAAAAATAGTCATTTCCTGGGCCTTGAACAGAGCAGATAAGGTTCATTGTGTGAGTGTAAACCTAAAAAAACAGTTGGCATTGATGGGGGTGAAAAAAAATAAAATAGTGGTTATTCCCAATGGCATTAATGTTGATTACAGACAGAGGGTAAACTTAAGTAGAATTACTTCTAAGAGAACCATCCGTTTTATTTCTACGTCACGACTAGAGAATAAGAATAATCTTGAAGAACTAATTTACATCCTGTCTCAAAGGCGAAGGCAAAAACCGAGGATAACTTTAGATATATATGGAAGTGGATCTTTGGAAAAGAAGTTGAAGTTACTAATTCAAAAATTAAGGTTAACCGAACAGATTAAGATCAAGCCTTATTTATCACAAAATAAATTAAAAAGACTTCTTTCTCGCTACGACGGCTTTATTCGGTTACCAAAGCAAGAAGGATTTGGGATATCATTTATCGAAGCCATGGCGAGCGGTTTAATAACCATAGGAGCAGTTAGCGGCGGAGTGCCAGAAATTATTTTTCATGGTAAAACCGGTTACCTGATTGATCTAAAGAGGCCAATCAGAAGTCAGTTTCAAGATATTATCAAGCAGCGTAACCATTGGCAGACAATAGCTTTGGCAGGACAAAACGAAGTCATAAAAAAATTTAGCTGGCAATTAGTCTATGGGAGAATGAAGTTTCTTTACAAGGATTGACATGAAACTTCGTAAATATTTAAAAAAATTGTATCGGCCCCGGTCACTGTTAGATCCGACTAAAAATTATATAGATTTACCTCGGCGGTTAGTGGAGAAATACCATAATAAAATTATTTTAGACGTTGGAGCGGGTAGACAGCGATGGAATTATCGGGTGCTTACCCTGGATAAATTTGAGACAGCGGATGTGAGGGGAGATGCAGGGTTCTTGCCAGTTCGATCGGAGAGCACTGATTTAATTTTGTCTATTGCTGTTTTAGAACACGTTCCTAACCCCCTAACCGCACTTGGAGAAATGCAGCGAGTCCTCAGACCCGGAGGGGAAATTTACATCGAGGTACCGTTTTTACAACCTTTTCACGGTAGTCCCAACGATTACTATCGAGTGACACTTAATGGCTTACGTCAGTGGTGTCAAGATTTTAAAGAGATTAAGAGTGGTGTGTGTGTGGGACCGGGAAGTGCCGTGGCCTGGTTGGAAATTGAATATATTCGGCTCTGGTTTGGCAACATTCCTCTGATCGGATTGGTAGTTGAATTGTTGTTTAGAATTTGGACTTTACCGTTAAAATTTCTTGATCGATATTTAATCAGTAGAAAAAATGTAGATTATTTGGCGTCGGCTGTATATTTTTACGGACGGAAGCAGTAGTACTTATGAGAATATTGATTGTAACGCCGATATTTTCACCCCGGACTGGAGGACCGGCTACGTATGTGTGGGAACTAGCAGCGCGGTTAAAGAAAACTGATGCGGTGACAATTGTATGTTTTTCCCCACAGCCAAAGAGGTTGAGAGGAGTGAAGGTTATTGGCGTTTCTGAAAAGGGCAATTTTTTATCCAGACAGCTAAATTTAGCAAGAAGTGTTTACTCGTTGGGAAGAAAAGTTGACCTGTTTTATATTCAGGGACCATTAGTGGTAGGATTTATTTCTTCTCTGGTAGGGAGGTTATTGGGTAAAAAAGTTGTTCTAAAGTATGTGGGCGATGAGGCTTGGGAAAGCGCACAGATAGAAGGGTTGACTAAGGCTACTTTGGAGGACTATCTTGGGATTCCCAAAACTATAAAAGAATACATTTGGATTGAGTTGGAGCGATTAAGTCTAAGGATTGCTGATGTTATAGTTGTTCCTGCTAATTATCTAAAAATGATCCTTAGAAAATTTCACCACCTGCCAGCGGACAAAATTAGGATGATTGTCAACGCGGTTGAGGTATTTCCAGCAACGGTGAAAAAGAAGCGGTGGCAGTTGGTGGTGGTGGCTCGACTGGTGCCGTGGAAAAACATTGATCAAGTAATAAAGGCGGTAGCCTTAGCTAGAGAAAAATTTCCTTGGAGGTTAGTAATTATTGGAGAGGGACCGGAAGAATTTCGTTTAAAAACGCAGGCTAGAAGGTTGAAAGGTGACAGGTGGATCATCTTTAAGGGACGTCGGTCTCTTCGACAGACACTTAAGGAAGTAGCTCAAGCCGAAGCTTTAATTTTATACTCTTCTTATGAAGGTTTATCTCATACAGTGCTAGAGGCGTTGCAGTTAGGAACTCGAGTAATCGTGAGTGATCAGCCAGCGCTTAAGGATTTAGTTAATGGCTATGGTAGGTTGGTACCTCTTAACAGTCTAAAAGCTTTAGCAGAAATGATCAATTCTGAAGACGTTATCGTTGAAGGAGCTTTTGAGTACGTGAAGCGGATTTATTCGTGGGAAAAACATTTAAAGACATTAGAAGGAATATGGAGTTTACAAAAAAAATTGCAGTAATGAAGAGGTCGTCGGTACTATCTATCAGTTTAGATAAGAACATTGTGTTTCAAGAATTTTCAGACGCCCAAGAGCGACAGAAGGATTATTCTGTTTATTTTCGGAAGTGGTTAGTAGTGGTTCTTAATAGTGGTGGTGTTAGCCTGTCAGAATATCATTGGAGAAATTTTTATGCGGTTCCCACCAATTCTCCAAGTTTGTGGTTGGCCGTATTTAAGGCAATTTGGGTGGGGATGTTTTTGGCGAGGCGATTTGGGGTGGAGTTGATAACTGCTCAGGATCCTTTGGCAGCGGGCTGGGTAGGTGTAATTTTAAAAAAAATTCTTCACAAACCTTTGAATATTCAGTTTCATACTGATTATTTTTTAAGTTCAGGTTGGCTTGGACAACGGTGGTATCACCGATTGTTTGTTCCTTTGATTAAGTGGGTTGTGAGTAATGCTGATTCAATTAGAGTTGATAACGCGATGAAGGCTAAGAAGCTGAAAGAAGCTTTCCCAAGGCTTAAAACGATGATTTTTCAAGCACCAATGCGTGTTGATCTGTCGTTTTTTTGGAAGAAGGTGACAAGAAAAAGATTAATTCACCGATTTGTAAGCGTGGGAAGATTGGCGACAGAAAAAAATTTTCCTTTGCTCATTCGGACATTTAGGGAGGTGGTAAACAGGTATCCTGAGGCTAGCTTGAGAATCGTTGGTAGTGGACCGGAGAAAAAACGGCTGATAAAACTTATAAAAAAGCTGGGTTTGGAGAGAAAAGTTTTTTTACTTGGAGTAAAAAACAGGCAGGGAGTAAGGAAGGAACTTTGGCGGGCTGATGTTTTTGTGCTGGCTAGCGATTATGAGGGTTGGGGATTGGTGTTTTCGGAAGCGATGGCAGCGGGATTACCGATTGTATGTACTAGAGTAGGAAGCGTGGGTGAATTGGTAATTGATGGTAAAACTGGTCTAGTGTCCACAAGCAAAAAATACCAACTAGCTGAGAAGATGGGTAAACTGATTGATAATCCGATTTATTCGTTTCGATTAGCGACGGGCGGGCAAAGGCGGGTGGAGAAATTATTTCAACCCAAGGTTTTAACACAACGTTGGATGGAGGGTTTATACCGAACAGGACAACTATGAAACTGGTGATGTTGACGCTGGCAGTTGATGACAACCTGCAGGAAGAGGGGTTTATCGTTGATTGGGTGAAAGCTTTGGCGAGAGAGGTAGAGGAATTGGTGGTGATAGCTTTGAAGGTTAATCCGAAAGTGACGTTACCGACAAAGGTTAAGGTTTATGAGGTTCCTGTCACTCATAAGTTGGGGAAACTGTGGTTTGTTTTTCGGACATTAAACAAGGAATATTATTTAGGACGTATTGATGGGGTGTTTTGCCATATATTAGAGACCTGGGGAGTGATCGGGGGACTATGGGGAAGACTTAATGGGGTACGGAGTGTTTATTGGTATGCCGGGGGGATTCCGATTAAATTATTTTCCTTTTTGAAAGTTGCCTTTTTAATGGTTGAAGTAATTGCGACTTGTTCGGAACGGGAAAAAAGGCGATATCGGCAGTGGTGGGGACGACAAAAAAAAGTAGTTAATCTGGGACATGCGATAGACATACAAAGCTTTCAACTGATAAAAAACAGAGGTGATGAGGTGTTTACCATAGGTTATGTGGCGCGGGCAACCCGTATAAAAAACATTGACGGTTTGATCAGGGCGTTTGGAAAATTAAGAATACCCCGACGATTACGACTGCATTTAGCATTGGCCCGAACAAATGAGAATACTATTTATTATAGGAAGCTAAGAGAATTAGCGAAGTCGATAGCGAATGAGCGGCGAAAAATTATGATCAGTACTGATCTTACTTATCGACAATTGCCTGATTACTATCGATCTCTTGATTTATATGTTCATCCCAGTTTACAAACATCCATTGATAAAGCGGCTTTGGAAGCTGTTAGTAGTGGAGTACCGGTATTGTTGTCGGCGACGGCATATGGAGAAGTAGTAGATACATTTAATCAAGTAGTGGTAAGCCCCTTTAATATACGACAGTTGGCAAGAAGGATAGAGTCGGTGATACAAGACTATTCATCTTTTGTTCGTTATCAGCGACCGCTGCAACAACTGGTTCGAAACGCTTACTCTTTACATACATTTATGCCAAGATTAGTAAAGCTGTTTTCTTAAATCTATGTGTGGGATTAACGGGTTTACTTTTGCCAACGAGCAGTTGATTAGAAGAATGAATAAAGAGATTAGGCACCGCGGTCCTGACGATGAGGGAATATATGTTGATAAGAATATCTCACTTGGAAATCAACGGTTGGCAATTATTGATTTATCCCCGAAGGGCCACATGCCGATGGTTGATGATTTAAGGAGGTTTGTTATCACCTTTAATGGTGAAATTTATAACTTTCAGGAATTGCGAACAGGGTTGGAAAAAAGGGGCTATAGGTTTCGGTCGGGAAGTGACAGCGAGGTTATTCTTAAGCTATTTGGTGAGTATGGTGAAAAGGCTTTTGTTAAGCTAAACGGAATGTTCGCTTTGGCCATTTGGGATAAACAAGAGAAAAAACTGGTGATGGTGCGGGACCGGGTGGGGATAAAGCCGTTGTATTACACCATTCATAGGAGACAGTTGTTATTTTCTTCTGAAATTAAGGCTTTCATGGTTCACGGATTAAATGATAGCTTAGAGAAAAATCATATTGATTTATACATGCTTTTGGGATATGTGCCGGCACCGTATACGGTGTACTCAAATATTTTTAAGGTGTTACCGGGAGAGATGGTGGTTTGGAAGGCGGGTAAGTTAATAAAGAGGATGTTTTGGGAATTACCAAACTCGGAGGCAAGATTGACTGATAAGGCTCGAGCAAAAGAGCAGTTGTTTCTTAAAACTGAGGCAGCGGTTAAGCGGCAGCTGGTTTCTGATCGTCCCTTAGGCATTTTTTTGTCGGGAGGAATTGATTCAACCACAGTATTAGCCTTGGCGACTAAGATTAGAGGTGAACCGCTGGATACTTTCACGATCGGATTTAGTGAGGTGGCTGAGGCGGAAAAATTTAATGCTGATTTTGAGTTGGCTAAAAAAAGCGCTCATTATTACGGTAGTAGCCATCACGCGTTCATGTTGTCACCAAAACAAGCTTTGAATGATTTTAGAGAGTTGGTGGCAAAAATGGATGAGCCGATTGCTAACCCGACTCATATTCCTACCTTCGCATTAGCACGGGAGACCGCCAAGTACGTAACGGTGCTTTTGGGAGGAGACGGGGGAGATGAATTGTTTTATGGCTATGATCGGTATTTTCACTCCTGGTTAATGGATATTTATCGGCGGCTGCCTTCATGGCTTGGAGAGGGAAAGTTAGAAATTGTGGTGAGTTGGTTATCGAGAGATAAGAGTTTGATCAGAAGGGAGTTGAGGGCAAAGAGTAACGCTGAAAAATATTTGTTGTTGATGGGGAGGAATCAAGCAGAATTGAAAAAGATTTACAAGATTGAGGTAGGTGGTGTTGACAAGTTGCTATCGGAGTTAAGAGGCTTTAGGGACAAAGGAGAATTTCATCAGCTACTGCCAAAAATTGATTTTAGTCATTGGTTGCCGGAAGAGTCGTTGATGAGATCAGATAAAATGACTATGCTACACAGCCTAGAGCAACGAGTACCGCTCTTGGATAATACTCTGATTGACTTGGCTTCACAAATACCCTTCCAGTGGAAGGTTGGTTGGCGTTTACGTAAGAAGATATTGCGGGAAACTTTTGCAGGGATTCTGCCGACATTTATTGTTCAGCAGCCCAAACGTGGTTTTTTCTCTCCTGGAGCTAAATGGTTGCGAGACAAACATTGGCAAA
>MHDE01000023.1:11318-13912 GCA_001803465.1 Microgenomates group bacterium RIFCSPHIGHO2_01_FULL_45_11
GCGTTATAACAATGACTTAATCTGGTCGGCATTTTTTCTTCACTCCTGGTACGCGAATCATACATAATGACAGATGAATAGTCGTCTTTGTTTTGCTAGTAAAAATAGTTGACTTATGTTTAAAAATATATTTTTTTATCTTTCCTACCAATTGGGACGGTGGGTATCGGTTGGTGGCATTCCAGTGTTACTCTATCACTCAATCTCCGATTCTGACTGGCAGTTTGCCGTAAGCCCAGCCGATTTTAATAGGCAAATTGGATGGCTAAATGGGAGGTACATTTGTGTAACGACTAAAGACGTCGTTGACTGGGTTGAGGGAAGAAAGACTTTGGCGAGTAATTCGATAGCGATTACTTTTGATGATGGCTACGAGGATGTTTTTACTCAGGCTTTACCAATACTTAGGCGTTATGACTTCAAGGCGACTGTTTTTGTGACTGGCAATAGACAACCAAATAGAAGGGTGCTTGGAAATACTTTTACATTGTTAAACGGATTCCAGTTAAAAAGCTTGGTAAGAGAAGGATGGGGCATTGAAAGCCACTCACAAACTCACCAGTTGCTTACTGAGCTTAATAGACAATTATTGGATAGAGAATTGCGGTCTCCGTTACAAGCAATTAGGAAAATTACTCAAAAAGATGTTACATCTATAGCCTATCCCAAAGGAGTTTTTAATGAGCTGGTTAAAGAGGGAGCGGCTCGCTACTATAGAGCCGCCTGGTCTATTGTGCCGGGATTTAATCGTCAAAACGATGACTTATATGCGTTGAAAAGAATCGAAGTGAAGCGGGATACTTCTTTGATGGCTTTCAAGGCCCATTTGACTAAGACTGTGGAATTTATTCAAGGTTTAAAAAGGTGGTATGGGAAAAAATAAGATACCAGCGACAGTGGCTATTTTGACTTTGAACAGTGAAAAGACTTTATATCGATGTCTTAGATCTGTTAAAGATTTTGCAGAAATAATAGTTTGCGATGGTAATAGTATTGATAAGACAATATCGATAGCAAGACAGTTCGACGCCCGAATAGTATTCCAGTTTAAATCAGAAGTGAAAAATATTGGTATCAAAGATAAGGCTGAAGCCCGCAATGTAGCGCTTGATGCTTCAATTTACGATTGGCACTTTTGGCTGGATAGCGACGATGCTCTTTCTTCTAAATTAGTGAGGGAAGTTGGACGGATAGCAAAACTAAAAAATCCTTCTCAATTTGTGTATCAAGTTCCTCTTCGGCAAATTGTTGATGGTAAAATTGTTAAGTATTCAACAAACTTACCTTGGTACCAGGTTAGATTTTTTCATCGAAAAACAAGAGCGCGTTTTGTTAAACCCATACACGAGCAAGTCAGTTTTAACCAGAATAAATATCATACAGGCCGTTTGACAGGTTCATATGATGTCTATATTGATAAAAACCGGCTTGAAAATTTCCTGGCGAATGAGATTAGCTATGCGAGAAAGGATGTTGAATCGATTAGGTCTAATTTAAATTTTCGATGGTATTTGCGTTGGATAATCGGATTCCAATTAACTACCCTTTTGGGACTTTTGATTCGAATCCCGTTGCAGTATTTACGTTTCGGCACTAAAGAAACCATGCCTTTAAAGATTGAACTTTCTCGCGTGGTGGGTAAGAGCTATGTTGTTTTAAAATCGACTCTGTTTTTAATTCGGAAGCTATCAAAATTATGAATCTATTCTATATTGCTAATGTGCGCTTGCCGACAGAGAAAGCCCACGGAATTCAAATAATTAAAATGTGTGAGGCACTGGCGCTTAATGACGTTGAAGTGGTCCTACTCGTGCCTTATCGATTTAAAACGAAGGAGATGGTTAACGACAGAGATATTTTTTCGTTTTATAATGTTAAACATAATTTTACTATTCGATATTTACCAAATTTTGATATCCTGTTTTTGGCACGAGGCAAGGCAATCTGGGGGACAGTACTCTACCTGATTCAGGAAATGAGTTTTTCTTTATTTGCCTTTAAAGCCACTATGGGTTTTAGGGGTATAGTATATAGCCGTGATAAAGTGGTAGCGTTTTTGCGAGGTTTGACAAATTTAGCCGTTGTGTTTGAAGCTCACGATGGAGCTTGCCGGAATTGGTTTGATCGGCTGGTGGCTCGAAAAAGTAAAACGGTGGTGGGTGTGTCTCTAGCGGTGGTGCAGTCGTGGAAAGAGTTGGGTGCACAGACTGTCTATGCCCCTGATGGTGTAAGTGAAGAGTTTTTTAACCGAATGTCGACGAATCAGGCGAGAAAGAAATTAGGCCTGCCGCTTAAGCAAAAAATAGCGGTTTATACCGGTAGTTTATATTCTTGGAAAGGTACAGATATTATATTTAGGGCTGCCAAGTTATTACCAAAGATACATTTTTATGTAGTGGGTGGGAGTGAGGTAGACACTGACGTTGAAGGAATGAGAAAGAATTATGCTCAAATTACTAATTGTCAGATTGTGGGTTATCGGCCGTACAGAGAAATGTCACTATGGATGAAAGCAGCTGATGTGCTAGTTCTGACTGGTTCGAGAGAAACCAGAAAAGGGTGGGAGGAGACGTCGCCTTTGAAACTGTTTGAAT
>MHDE01000023.1:13975-14256 GCA_001803465.1 Microgenomates group bacterium RIFCSPHIGHO2_01_FULL_45_11
AGGAGGAAGTGTGGTTTTATAAGCCGGAAGATATTAGAAGTTTAGTGAGACAATTGCAAAGGGTACTGAAGGTGAAGAGTTCTGGGAAGGTGGAGAAAGCTTGGCGAAAGGCACGACAATACAGATGGGAAAAACGAGCTAGTAAAATTATTAAGGCGCTCAATGACACAGTGGGATAGATTTTTTGATGATAAAATTCGAGAGCTAAGTCGGTGTAGAGTGGTTGTTGATGTGGGTGGAGGAAGGCCGTTTCAGAAACATTTGTCGCGTTACCGAAGTCT
>MHDE01000023.1:14271-29775 GCA_001803465.1 Microgenomates group bacterium RIFCSPHIGHO2_01_FULL_45_11
TTATGTTTCCGTCGACTTTGTTCATACGTATCGACCAACGGTAGTTGGGAATATTCACGCTTTACCCATTCGGTCAGAGATAGCCAACGGTTTAATTTGTAAAGCAGTACTAGAGCATGTATATTCGCCGGAAACGGTAGTGGCAGAACTTTACCGAGTAGGGAAGAAAAAGAGTAAATTACTGGTTTACGTACCGTTTTTGTATCCTTATCATGGGAATAGAGATTATAAAGATTACTATCGGTTTACCCATGATGGTCTACAGTATTTATTCAGACGTTGGAGTCAAGTTGAGATCGTGGCGGTGCGGGGTTACGCGGAAACCATCAGTAATTTGCTCCCCAAACCAATTGATAAGTTGAGCCTTCCCTTAGCGAGGATAGTCGATAGCTTAAAACCAAGCATTCAAACTTCTGGTTATTATTTATTCGCGGTGAAGTGATGAATATTCACTTTTTTCCCAAGGGCGATTGGACAGTACCGAGTTCTCGATTACGAGTTCTCTATTTGGCGCAAGAACTGCGGCGTTTAAAGGTGGACACGGTTATACATCGGGCACCGACACAATTTGAAGCGGGAGAAATTTCTTTAACAAGACTTAGTGAATTTACCCATCATTTTTTGGACCTAGTACGTTTACCCCATGATGCAGTCATATTTTCACAGCGAACCATATATCAACCGGAGTTTGTTTTATTATTACTTATTTTTAAGAAATTGTTTAAGAGGAGATTAATTTTTGATATCGATGACGCAGTGTATATACATACGCCGCGATTGACAAATTTGATGCTTCAAACAGCTGATGTGGTTTTGGCCGGTGGCAGACAAGTGGAAAGATACTGTCGAAAGTTTAACAACCATGTATATTTTTTTCGGACAGCCATTCCTTTGAGGTTATATAGAAAGAAAGTAACTTATACGGTGAAAAAAAAATTGATTGTTGGTTGGATCGGAGACGTGCGAGCTCACCAGGAAAATTTGAAGTTTCTGGTGTCAGTATTACGAGAGTTAGTTACAGAAAAGATGAATTTTACCTTTCGGTTGATTGGAGCGCTTAAGGACCAAAGTATCCATTCAATGATTACTAAAATTAAAGGTCTTCATAGCGAGGTAATTGATGAGATTGAGTGGCAAAAGCCGGAGGCGGTTTCCAAAGCAATTAGAGCCTTTGATATTGGGGTCATGCCTTTGACTGATACAACTTTCAATCGAGCCAAATACTTTAAACTTTTTGAATACATGGCTTGCGGCGTACCGGCGGTTGTCAGTAACCTCGGGGAAGCCACATACATAATTCAACACGGCAAAAATGGTTTCTTGGCTGATACTCAAGCAGATTGGGTAGAAAATATTACCAACTTAGTCCATAGTAGACACTTGCGTGAGAAAATCGGCAAGAAAGGAAGGGAAACTATAGTTAAAAGGTATTCCACCCAGCAAGTTGCCAAAACGTTGTCAAAAATAATAGAGGAGCTTAATGCCAAAACCAAATAGCTATCGGGTAACAAAATGCCGGATATGTAAGAGTCAGAATCTCTATCACTTTCTTGATTTAGGTACCATGCCTATCCCCAACGGTTTTATCCAACCCGAGAACCTCCATCGAAAAGAAGAACGTTTCCCTTTAGGGACGACTACCTGTCTTGATTGCGGCCTGGTCCAACTTACAGAAGTTGTCAACAGTAGTCTGATGTTTAAAAATTATCTGTATATCCCATCAACCTCCCGGACCATGCTTGATCATTTCTCTGACGTGGCCGACGAAGTAGTAGCCCGTTTTTCTGTAGGTAAAGACGATCTGGTTATAGATATTGGTTCAAACGACGGGTCTCTCTTGCAATTTTTTAAAGCTAACCAAGTCAGGATTTTGGGCATCGATCCGGCGGAAAACTTGGTTAAAGTCGCAAATCTCAAAGGTCTCAATTCAACCGTTGGGTTTTTTACCGTAAAACTTGCTCAAACTGTCAAAAAAAAATCCGGGTCGGCAAAAGTGATCACCGCCACTAACGTTTTGGCTCATATTGACGACCTTAATGACGTTGTCAAAGGGGTAAGGGAATTGCTTGCCAAAGATGGGGTTTTTATTATCGAGTTTCCTTATATCGTTGATCTGATTGAAAAAACCGAATTTGATACCATTTACCACGAACATCTTTCTTATTTTGGTCTTTGGCCGCTTAAACAGTTGTTTGCCCGCCATAGCATGCGCATTTTTGACGCCAAGCGTATCGATATCCACGGTGGCTCATTGCGTATTTTTGTCTGTTTTCAAAAGTCCACCCACCAGTCGACCCCTAGGTTAAACCGGCTTCTAAACCACGAAAAAGTTTACGCCATACATATCAAACAAACAGTTGACGAGTTTAGTAAACGGGTGTCTATAATAAAATCAGACTTGTTAAATCTATTGAAGAAACTGAAAAAATCTAAAAAATCAGTCGTCGGCTATGGAGCCGCTGCCAAGGGTAACGTTTTACTCAATTATTGCCGAATCGGTACGTCTTTATTGCCCTATATCGTTGATTCAATTCCCTACAAGCAGGGCCTTTATACTCCCGGCACTCATATTCCGATTTATCCCGAGAAAAAATTAACTAATGACCAACCAGACTATGTTTTGATTTTAGCCTGGAATTTTGCTGACGAGATACTCAAGAAACAACGGCGGTATCAAAAGAGGGGTGGCAGATTTATCCTCACTATTCCCAAGTTGCAGATTGTGTGAGTGACATTTTGTGGGGTCACCCTGATTAGGTTCTTATTATCGTGTTACGAATTAATAAGTTTAGTAATTATTTGCTGCCAGGTGGAGAAGTGAAGGTTGAGTTTCTTGGTCGTGGAGGCCACTTTCAGGCCGGAAAATTGATGGTAGCGTTTGGGGAATTGGGCTTTGGCGACAAAATCCTCAAACTTTATGGGAGAAATAGGCTGTGAGAGATGGAGACGTTTGAATAAAGATTGGGCGACTTGGTAGGGAGTACAGGAGTTTTTACTGGAAGCGTGGAAAATACCGGAAAGTTGGCGTTCAATTAAGACATCCAACACCGCAGCAACTTCGGGGATAAAAGACAGGGTGAGATATTGGTTGGTGAAGAGCGGGGGTAGTTGGTTTGTTTTTGCTCGGGAAATTAATTTTTGGAGATAATCTTTCGGGTGTGGTTTATCGCCAACTGGCCAAGCGATTCTGACAATTGAGCATCTTTTACCATTTTTTAGTAGCAGTTTCTCGCCTTGATTTTTGGTCCAACCGTACCAGGAAACAGTGTCGGACTCGGTGGCGGTGGGATGGATTTCCCCATATGGGCCCGGATCAAGTTTAGAGCCAGGGAAAACAGCGTCAGTGGAAATATGGATAAGATAGATTTTGTCGCGGCAGATATCGGTAAGATAATGAACGCCTTCAACATTTATTTGCCATGCCGAGCCATTTTTATCATTACGTTGTTGTTCAGCATCATCCATATCGGTAAAGGCGGCAAAGTTGATAAGGGTTTGACAGTGATGATTGTTGAGGTAGTTTTTGAGCGAATCGGGGCGGTTAAGATCACACTCGTTTCGACCAGGAGCCAGGATTTGGTGATTTGAGTGTTGGAAGTATTGGGAGCCGACAAAGCCGCCGCCACCGGTGATAATTACCGTTTTGGAGTTTGCCATAAGCCTTTGCCCAAAAAATCCCAAGGGAGCTCATGCTCATCGGGGCTCCTTGAGTTATAGTGTTGGTTGGTGAAATAGATGATAAATCCCGGCGTTTTGGATGTGGCATAACCGTGGGCGACTCCACTAGGAATGTAAATTAAATGTGAGGATTTGCCGTTGAGGAAGGTAATATTCATCCGATAAAGAGTAGTTGAGTTTTGGCGTAAATCAAGTGTGCCGATTGCTAATTTTTGTCCATTAGAGATATACCAGACATCATCTTGATGATAATGGTAGTGCCAGGCTTTAATAATTCCGGCCAGAGTTTTGGAGAAGCTAATTTGTTTAACGATAAAGTGAGGAACGGGGTTGAGACGGTTGGCGGTCAGGCGGGAGATTTCGCAAAATGAACCGTCTGAGGTTTGGTGATCGGCTAACTTAATAAATTTTACGCCGCGGATGGGTGTAGAGGAAAGTTGGCAGTTTTTTTTTAAAATGGTGATGTTTTCGATTAGTGTCGTCTGGTACATAACCTTAGTCTTTAAAAATTATTATACTACGGTAGCGGATGGAGACTTGAAAAGACAGTAATTCGCTATATGATAATCAAGATGCATACTAGCTCGAGTCGGCAAAAAGTAAAGTTGAATCTGGGAGGCGGAGAAACGGTAATTAAGGGTTTTTATAACTTTGATGTTTTATACTTTCGTGAGGTTGATGTGGTATGCGATTTACAACAGAGTATTCCGGTGAGAAGTGATTCGGTTGATGCAATATATGCGTTTGGGGTCTTGGAGCACCTTGATGACACGGTTAGGGTAATGGAGGAGATCTATCGGGTTTGTAAGAATGGAGCAATGGTGTTAATTAAGGTGCCTTATTTTAAATCGATCGGGGCGTTTAAAGATCCGACTCACAAGAGATTTTTTACCGAAGAAACGTTTTTCTACTTTGATCCGGCAGAGCGAAGAAAAAGAAACTTGCCCGAATATAACATTAAAGCTAATTTTAAAGTAGTAAATATTGCTTATTACTGGTCTAAATGGGTTGGCCCCTTGCCGTTTAAGAACATTTTAATGAAATATCTATGGAATATTGCTCGAACGATGTATTGTGAGCTGAAAGTAATTAAGTAAATTAAATTCAGGCACTTTATCTTAAATGTATGGTGCGATTTTTGGAATTATTTCTTCTTAATTCCTTTTGATATACTTTGGAGGTGTTATCCTTCTTTAAGATTAAGATAATGTATTGGTTGACCTATGAAGTTATTGAAGAGAGGCATACGCGAGTGGGTGGGAGTCTTTCATAAAGTGCAAAGGATAATTGCTCGCCCGGAGGTTTTTATGGAGGTTTCTGAAAGTTTGTATAATGAAGATGGGTTGGTATCAATCCATAACCACGATTTTCTAAACGAATCAGCCTTTAAGAAGGCTTATAAGCGAGGAGTTGAGGCAAACGAAAGTGATTTGAACTGGCGTTGGAGAGTGAAAGTGGGTCTGTGGGCAGCAAAACATGCGGTCATGCTCTCAGGGGATTTTGTGGAATGCGGCGTTAATAAAGGGTTTTTAAGTTCGGCAATAATGGAGTATTTAGATTGGAACAAGCAAAAGAAGCGGTTTTATCTATTTGATACTTTTTCTGGTTTAGACGAATCGTTGGTAAGTAAAGAAGAGAGGAGGTCAGGAAGAGTGGAACAAGCAAGGGTTATGTACAGAGAGTGTTATCAAGAGGTGTTAAAGAATTTCAAAGAATTTAAACGAGTTAAAATTGTTCGCGGGAGTGTGCCGACTAGTTTAAAGGCGGTAAATATTGAAAGAGTGAGCTTTCTGTCTTTAGACATGAATAATGCAAAACCAGAGCTTGGGGCGATTAGGTTTTTTTGGCCAAAGTTGGTCCGGGGAGCGGTGGTGCTGTTAGACGACTATGCTTATACAGGCTATGAGCCCCAGAAGAAATCGATGGATAAATTTGTGAGAGATAAGCAGATAGAAGTTTTACCTTTACCGACTGGTCAAGGATTACTATTAAAGGTTTAAAAGGAATTAGGAAATTTTCTTCCTAGTGTCTCGTTCGAGGATAGTTTAATCGATAAAAAACAAAGAAAAATATTTTCTTACCAACCCAAAATAAAGTAGGATAGCGTTTATAAATATATTTTAGGGTTCTTGAACGGCCACTAAATTTTAATATTTCTTTAATATCAATCACACTTCCACCATAACGCAGCCTGACAATTCGTCGTTCCTTCTTAAAATTCTTAATTTGGGCCACCGATTTTGAAGCCTTCCAGAGTCGAAGCGTGGCTAGCGTTTTCCCAGGGTTGTGGATAAGTTTACCGCCACTTTTGGCTATCTTTACAAAAAGCTCGTAGTCCAAAGAATAACGCAGCGACGCATCTAAATAATTTACTTTTTTGAGGATTTTTTTTGAGAAAAAAGCTGATGGTTGAGGAATAGCATTGCCACCAAAACGTATTAGTTCATCAAAACTTGTTGGTACGGCCGGTAAAACCCTTGACTCATTTGTGATTTGATTTATTTCTTGACAGTCTCCATAGACTAAATCAGCGGTTGGTAATCTGTTAAACACTGCGGCGATATAAGAAAACGAATCCGGTTGGTAATAATCATCTGAATTTATCCAGGCGAGTATTTCGCCTCGAGCTTGACGAAAGCCTTGATTAATGGCATCAGCCTGTCCCTTGTCTGGTTTGGACCACCAGTCGAAGGTTATACCTCGACATTTGAGCTTATAGTGCTTGTCTATCAGTTTTTTTTCGTACTCTTTTATTATTGTGATCGTTTGGTCGGTTGAGCCGCCATCGGCAACCAAATAGTCAATAAAAAAGTTGCCCGCCTGCGAGAGAACACTCTCTATAGTCTGCCGAATATACTTGCCTTGGTTATATGATGGGGTTACTATGCTGAAACGAAGGGCTCGTTTGGATGAGAACTTTTTAGACGGTTGCTCGATATCTTTGAAAATTTTCGACTTACTGTTTTCCCAAGCCAAATAATTTCGTTTTGCCTGAAGGAAGCTGGCTTTAGCTATTGGTTGAATTTCTGATAAATCGAGGGGCTTTGGATTTGTCGGATCAAACAGAAAACCGGTTTTATTGTGAGTAATATATTCATTCATTGTGGGCCTGTCGGGAGCGATTAGTAGCATCCCGGCCGCTAACGCTTCTAAAAAAGCTAAACCAATGCCTTCGTTGAGTCTTGGGGCGACAAATATGTTCGACGAGTTGAGCTGGTGGTGGTATTCATCTTTTTTTAACCACCTTTCGATAAGCGATATTGAGTACCGATATTTATCAATAAGCGAAGGATAAGAAGCGGCATAATTAGGGTCAGGTGTGAGTTTGAGCGTGAGGTGATCGATATCATCTGGCTTAAACAGTTTTTTGAGTGTCTGCCAGGTAACATCCTGCGTGCGTTGCCAAAAAAAGACTCTGTTTTCTTTCATCGCCGCTGGCTGATTTGATGGTCGAGGTTGGTATTTATAACAATAACTTTCTAGGCCTGCTCGATTGATTTTTTTAAAAAGTGTTTGTGAGAAACAGATGACTTTCAAGCCAAGGCCGAGGTAGGGCGCATAATCTATAAGGGTCGGCCGTTTTTTAGTTTCGGTATCGTACATTGGTATCCAGACCAAGCGTGACGGCGTGAGTTTTTGAAGCACCGGAATCGAGGGCAGAATTTGCCAAAAGACAATAATAGAAAAATTTCCAGACTTTATGGCTTGGTAGTTAACGCCAGAACCGCCTTGCCACTTTTTATCCCAAAATTCAACTACCTTATAACGTGTTTCCAGTAAATCCTTGAAAAACTGAGACGATTTAAATTTTTTGTGAAATGAATGATCAACAAACGCCAACTTTTCCCGCATAGACTTATTTTTTCTGGGTGATGAAGACTGAATTTTTGTCTTGGACTTCAAAGCTGTGGTGTTCGAGAAGTTTATGAGTGTCTAACCCAAAATCCCGAAAAGCCAGTGAGCCGCTGGAAATGTCGTCGCCATGAATTGCCGGTGGCAGGATATGTTTTATCCGCCCATTTTTCAGTAAAACAGCCCTCGTTTGGGTTTTGGGAAGCGAATAGTCAATCGGAATGGTGAATACATGATAGCCACTGGGTTTTAAGACCCTTCGAATTTCGTTAAGAGCGCGAGATAGATGAGCCACGTGTTCAAGCACTTCGCTGGTAATAATTAGATCAAAAGTTTCGTTTTTAAAGCTTAGTTTTTGCAAATCTTCATTGAGAACTCCCTTTATTTCTCCACCAAACGTTCGACTAGGATAATATTCAGACACAATGTAGTTTTTTAAGCTTTTTATTTTTTCATGGCGGAAGATATGATAGCGCGCAGCTTCATAAATTATAAATGAGGGGTTGGTTTCAAGAAATTTGACAAATTGGTTAACGTTTCTGAATTTAAACAGTCGGAGTATCGTTTTGGCGTGCAAACGCATGCGAGAAACACTCTTACAATTAGCGCAAAAAACGTTTTCCCGTTTTATCATGTAGTCAACGTAGTCCGTTCCCAAGTGCCATTTAGGAACAAGGGTACGAAGGGTTTGTTCGTACTTATCACTCCAGTACCGCCAAGTAAATTCACTACAACAATGACAATAGGCAGGCGGAAGTAGGCGGCAGTCAGGTTTGCCAAGAACATACTGTAATAACCGGATCTCTCTATCTAGGTATCGGGCAGCGGTAAAGCGTTTAAGAAACGTGCGGATGGACATGGATCTTTTTCATTCTTTGTAAAAAGGGTTTCAAAAGAGGCCATTGTTCGAGATTTTTTTTAAAGTAACGGTGGCCATAGGCCAACATCATAAACGAGAAGGGTATGGAAATTGTCTTTTTTTTGCAAAACTTAAGTACATTTTTAAACGAAGACCAGTTTTGAACTTGTGAAGAAAAGCGAAATAACAAGGCATCGATTAGCCGCTGACCATATTTTTCAAGTTGGTCCATAACTAACTGACGTCGATGAGAGAGGGTGATCGGATGACGGTCATAAACAGCAGCACAATATGCGGAGAGTTGTTTAATCGAATTAAGCTTGGCTAGTAGATTGTCGGCAGTACTTGATTCTGCGCCCTGGTGTAGACGGATATAGACTTTGGCTTTTTTGGCAAACATGATTTCGTTATCAAAGGTTAATGCAAAAATAAACGCCGGGTCAGTCGCCATCCCAGAAGGAAAAAGAGGGTAACCGCCGACTTTTTGATATTGTTTACGGTTAAAAAAAATCGCCGAAGAGCGAATATCCTGTTTTCCGAAGCAGCGTGCCATCAGAAAATCTTCTGCACTCTCAAGGGTTGGATAATCATTATCATCACCAGTCCGTTTTCCTGCAGCATCAATCCATATTTGATGTAAATGTATCATCTGGCAGTGTGGATGCGAACGATGGGCTATAACAGCTTCTTGGAGGCAGTTTTGATCAAGATAGTCATCGTTATCAATAATAACCACCCATTCTACTCCAGGACTCAACAATTTAACTCCCAAAGCATAGTTCTTGCTCGTCCCTAGGCTTTTTTTGTTAATGTGCCATTTTACCTTGGGATGGGTTAGGTGAGTCAAATACAACCTTATTAGGGGATTGGGAGAGCAATCATCGACAATCACCAACTCAAAGTTTGCATAAGATTGTTTAAGAATGCTTTTGACACAAAGTCTTAGGTAGTCAGGGCGCTGGTAATTGGGAATGACAATGCCAATTTTTGGAAGATTGGTCATACTACAGTTTACAGAGCGTAGGCTTTTCTTAATTTTTGAACAGTTTCCTGAATCGCGGCAGGGATATTGCCATGGTAACGAAAACCCAGTTGGCGGGAGCGGCTATTGGAGACGGTGTAGGAGAGTTGATTCATAATTGGAGAATCGACAAACTGAACCTTAATAGTAGGGATATAAAGTTGAATGGTTTTTAAGATATCTGAAACCGTGAGATTGGCGGTAATAATGTTGTAGATGTCGCCGGCAAATATTTTTTTGGTAATTATCCAATTTATGGCTCTGACGCAGTCGTCAAGAGCACAATAAGGTCGTTGCTGATGAAGAGCGGTTTTCCAGACAGTGATGGGTTGGTTAAAGACTGCCTGCCAAATGAACTTATTGGCGGCGGTGTGGAAGCGCATGCCGGTAGAGTAGCCAACAATTGTTCCGAAGCGCAAAATTGTAAAAGGTAGGTTTGAGGAGCGAGCTAAGGTTGATAAAAATTTTTCTCCGTACAATTTTGATTCAGCATAAGGGCTTTGGGGCTGCAAATCCTTCTCTTCACAGGTTTCGTCGACTACTCCTTTTTGGACGCCGTAGACGCTGGTTGTAGACGGGAAAATAAGAGCGCGGTGGTAATGAGAGCAAAGCCTAGCTACATGATTCAGACCTTTTTTATTGACGGTATTGACTTCAGCGCGTTTGGAAAAGCTGGTTTCGGCGTCGGTAACGGCTGCTAAGTGAACGATGATATCGCTGACTTTGATAATCTTTTCGACTTGATCATCAAGGATACTTAAGGGCCGGAAGCGAAAGTTAAATCCACTCGGTAAATCAAAGAGCGAAGCGTAGCGTTGTGTTAGCAGATTATCAACTAAGTAAATCCGTTCAAAAGTCTTTTTTGGTAAATTACGGATAAGCGATGATCCTATATGACCAAGCGCTCCGGTAATACATAAATTCATGTTATTGTTTTTGAAGTATTCTTTTTGTTTTTAAAAGTCCCTGCCGTAAATTATAGCGCGGTTCCCATTTAAGGGCCTTATACAATTTATCTCCGGCGATGATCACATCTTTTATCTCAATTCGAGCTCTCAAATCTGGCCAGGGGACCTTCTTTATTTTTCCTCGTTTAAAGACGGAGATAATTTTTTTGGCAATGGTTAAAACTGAATAGTGTTCTCTATGGACGCCAAAATAAACATTGCCAATTAAACGCGGGGTCTGGGCGGCTTTATACAATAAATCGGCTGCGTCTTCGACGTACATAATGTTTCGATGCTGTTTACCGTCGCCGAAAATAGTTATTTCTTGATCGTGATATGCCCGATCGATAAAAAAATTGACAAAACCAAACTCGGGATGACCTTTGCCATATGGGCCGTATAAGTTAGCAAAACGAATAGATGCGGTTTTGAGGCCATAAACACGGTTGTAAATTCGATAGTACTTTTCTACCACTGTTTTGTTAGCCGAATAAATATCGAGTGGATACTCGGCGCGTGTTTCATCAACGACCTTTCCCAGTGATTCTCCCACGACGGTGCTACTTGAAGTATAAATGATCACCGCTTTTTTATTGACCATTCGTAGAGCCTCTAAAACTGTCAAGTGTCCGTGGCAATTGATCGATACATCCCACAGCGGATCACGTAATGAGAGTGGATGAGATGTTTGGGCGGCGCAATTGAAAATGCGATCAGTATTTTTAACCACCCGTTTCATTAGACGTAAGTCTCGAATATCACCTTTGATGAAGGTGATCTTTGGGAGGATTGGTTTTAAGCTAGAAAGTGAACTTTTGAGACGCTTTTCTAGCGAGTCAACTACCACAATTGAATGTCGTTTTTTGGTAAGGCAGTAGCGGACTAAATTATTGCCAAGAAAACCGGCGCCGCCAAGAATGAGAATATTCATAAGTTTAAGTTACTGAACGGTGATTTTGGGAAAGTAGGTGATGAATTTGCCTCCTCTTTTCCGGTAACGAGCCTCTTTGGCAAAAATTTCCTTTTGGTGATTCCACGCCAAAAGCAGGGTGTAAGGAGGATTGTCTTTAACGAAGACGGTGTGGGCTTTTATGGGGATATGAGTGCCTGGGCTAAACGTGCCTATTTTGGTAGGGGTGGTGTCGCAAATATAGCGGAGAAGATGAGGACCAATTTTGGCGTAGTTGAGTATGGTAGTGCTTTTTGAAGTGGCGCCATAGCCGACAATTTGATAACCACGTTTTTTTAAACGGAGTAAATTGACCTTTAGATTGAAACTGATTTTATCGACTTTTTGTTGAAAATGAGAAAAACCGCGTAAATGATGTAATTGGAGTTTTCTTTCTTGAGAGAGCCAGTAGCGGACGCGTTTGGAGACGGGAGAGAGTGGGTTATTGGAGAGGTAATAGCGCATAGAACCGCCGTGAACTGGTTGATGACGCATATCAGTTAAATATAAACCGTGTTGTTTGGCTAAATTTTGAACGGCCAAACCGGAGAAATAATAGACGTGCTCGTCGTACATCTGATCAAAGGAAGTCTTCCGGATAATGTCTAACAAGTAGGGATCTTCGAAAAAAGCCACACCATCATTTTTGAGAAGTAATCTGATTCCGGCAAACACAGATGATAAATTTTCGATGTGACAGAAAACGTTTGAGCCGCAGATGACGTCGGCTGGACCATGGTGTTTTCTAATTTTTTCAGCGGTTTGTAGGCTAAAAAAACTTTCCAGGACGTTAACGCCATTCTTCCGGGCAAGGTTGGCGACGTTGGCGGCTGGTTCAACTCCCAAATGCAATACCTTTCGTTTTGCCAAGTGTTTGAGCATGATGCCGTCATTACTTCCAAGTTCAATCACAAACGGTTGTTTCTTTTTGGAAATCATTTGCCAAATGTCAGTAGCAATTTTTTTAAAATGCTTGAGCATGACTGTTGAAGTCGACGAGATGAAGTGATAATCATCACCAAACATAATCTTAGCTTCAAGCGTTTCCGCCAACTGAACCATAAAACACTGTGGGCAAAAGACAATCGTCAAAGTAAAAAAATGCTCAGGATCATTTCTTTTTGCTAAAAAGCCGTTGGCTTGTGGCATGCGACCAAAGGAGATGATGGGCTGTGTTTTTGCTCGACAAATTCGACAGTTCATAAGTCATTCTATCATTAGCAGACCAACAAAATTGATAAAATCTGAATCATCTGGAATTCGAGATCGTTTAAGTTTAAGCTTTGTTAGACCACAATCTTTAAAAATTTCAGGATAATTGTGGCTAAAAGAGAAATCTCCAATAGCTTGGCTCCTTTTTGTTTTTAAACTGTCTTGACGCACCCTTTCAATAAAGGCGAGAGAAAGCGGTCGGTGTTGCTTTAAAAGATGGCAAAGTCTAACGAGTTCTTGTGTAGAGAAGTATTCTAAAACAAAACAAGAAACCAAAACTTTCTTTTTAAGAGTATGTGTTTTCGCATAGGCATTAAGATCAGTTGTTAAAAAAGTGAGGCGATGGTTGGTTTGGTATCGAGTTTGTGCCAGTCTGACTGTTTTTTGATTGACGTCTAAACCAATAAACTTGTGTAAAAAAGGCAAGCGTTCTGATAACAAATTAAGAAACCAGCCGTTACCACAGCCAAGCTCTATTAAACCGTTGTACTTTGATTTGGGTAATGACAGTATGAATTGTAAGAGTGGCTCACGAGTTTTCATAAATAATTTGTTTTTGTTATAGAGTGGTTTGATTTCTTGGTGCCAGATAGATCCTGCTTTGCCTCCCCAAATTTTTTTTAGCAAAATTTGGCGGCGTTTCCTTTCTGGCAAGTGGTAATAACGACTTTTTAGATACTCGGTGGCCATAGTCTCAAATGTTCCAAAACCGCCATTTTTTTGTGGTGATGTAAAACGGAAGGGAAAGTTATCAAAAGAGTAGTGGTGCATAAAACAAATCCACCAACCAACGAAACGGCGGCACCGCAAATGGAAGGTGTAGATAGTTTTATTAATAAACTGCCTTAGGGTATTCATCGCGGGACTAAGATGACTAGTTGGTCATTGCTAAAATAAAGAACATCTATTGGGGTATCGCTAACAGCCAAAATAGACTGTCCAATTATTCCCGAGGCAGCCACTAAAATACTACCGTATCTTTCTTGAACTAATGAGATTTTTCCGGCTTGCAAATCTTTTATATCACGCTGGTAGATAGCGTTATGCTCCGGTGAATCTCCCAAACCGACAGTGGCTCCGCTTATCGGAATGCCTGCATGATAGGCAAGAGCGTAAGCAATTTTAGTCCACTGGGGAGTGGTCCGTAAGGGTTCGGCGAGGATAATCGCTCTTTTGCCGGCGGCAATTTTTTTCAATTTTGTACTTTCGTCGTCTGAAAGTGAATTTACAATATCCACACTGGCGGTTGCTTGCGAGGTGTCTAGATAACCGCGTATTTCAAGAATATGGATTAGTACTAAGCCGGTTATTAATAGCGGTAGAAATAACGTTTTAAAACGTCGGTTGAAATGCTGTTTTAGAATTCGATCGAACAAAACAATAGTGATCAGCAATAAAGCCAGGGTGAAAGGGGCGGCTAATCTTCCTAGCGATCGAGCGTACATAAACTTTGGCCAAAGAAAAGCCAAGAGCAACGCAGGTGTTGGTAGCCAGTTGAAGCGGATGCCAAGAAAATGAATAATATATCCCCAACTGATCGTAAATAAACTAAAAGAGCTCAAAATAAGTATTGCCGGGATAGAAGTGTTTTGGTGATAAAATAAAGAGCGCCACTTTAGTTTTTTCCAAGGAAAAAATTTGATAAGAACAATGGCGAGTAAAGTGAGAGTGACGCTGCCAATATAGGCGAAACCTTCATATTGACCGTCGGCTACAATGGCTGTGGTTAAGGGATAACTAATGTTTTCCAGATAAGATCCCAGACCAGCTTGTTTCCAAACAGGGACAGTGCCTCGAGCCGTCGATGAAATAAACGGCGCCAACGCGTCAGCTACATGAAATCCTCCTCCAAAACCACCACCATATCCCCAATCTGTCGTGAACCTTCCAGTCAACGCCTGCCGGCGCGATGGGGGTTCGAGCGTGCCATGATTACCCAAGGAGGTTAGGACAAGCCAAGAAATAACAAGACCGGAGACAAAGCTAAGCCCACTCATCCGAAGGCGGGATCTAGCCCATAACATTTTGGTGGAACGCCATTGAAAATAGGTCAATACCAAACCCATTAATCCCATAAACACAATCCCAAACCAAAGGTAAGAATCTACCAAAGCGGAAATGGGAAACATGAGCAAATATAAAAAAGCTCGCTTATGGTCGGGACGCTCAAGTAGTCGTATATAAACATAAGCGGTCAGTAAATAAAGCGGGAAATTGAGGACTGTAAAGGTAACTCCATAGTAATTTGAGCTTCGGTAGAGTATGAGTGGGGAGAGTGAAATTAAAGACACTCCCAAAAATCGTGTCCAAAAGGAAGTGACTCCAAAACGTTTTAAAAGCGCATTACTGACCAAACCTACTAAAGCAATGGAGACGATTTCTGCCGCAACAAAATAATAAAACTGACCAACAGGCGAATAAATACGAGCCAGTAATTTAAGGGGCACAGCCAATAATGGAATTGAGCCACTGGCAATGTTGGCATCTTGGAAGGGAAAGGAAAGATTGTGAATTGTCCCTAATGGCCAAGTAAAAGGTTCTTGGGCATAGACTAAGTACTTTCCCCAAAAGGCAATCGAGTCGATATCGGTAGTTATCGGCATCCGACCCGAAAACGGCAAGCTATTACTCCATCTAGCTGAAAAGATTGTGGCAACAAAAAGGCCCAAGACGACGCTTTCGAGGAAACGCAGTTTCACCGGAATATCTTTCGGAAAGTGGCAATATTTTTTTCTATGTGTTGAGGGTTTGACGAACCGAAAATAACCGAACGGATAGCAGGTAGCGAGTGAATGTAAGAAGCGGCTTTTTCAGGGTTACTGTAACCGGCGGCCAAGACGCTCATGGCTATGACTTTTGCGGGAAAACGCTTTAAAGCCCATTCACACTCTTTTTGCGATGGGCTCATCTGAAAGCCAGCGGGGTTGAAGGGAGCCATGATTAAAGGTTTCTCTAGACCAGACTCGTAAATAAACTTCATGGATAA
>MHDE01000023.1:29829-30027 GCA_001803465.1 Microgenomates group bacterium RIFCSPHIGHO2_01_FULL_45_11
GTCAACAAAAAAAGGAAAGATATCTTTCAGCTTCAACCCGGCGGTTAGGTCGGTTAACGAATTATGTAAAAATACCGCTCTGAGATTGAGCTTTTTGAAAGGCAGTAGTTCAAGATCAATGAGGGTTTTTAACAAGGCGAGTGGATCCTTAGTGAGTACTCCAACGCTTCCTTTCAAGCCAATGCGGAAGCTAGTGGA
>MHDE01000023.1:30042-37469 GCA_001803465.1 Microgenomates group bacterium RIFCSPHIGHO2_01_FULL_45_11
TAATAACTCGAAAACCATATTAACTAAGCCCCGCTCGTTGGCTTTTTTGACATACTTTGCCATATAAGGAAGAAGAATGTAGACGTTCAGGTTCTTTTTTAGAGTGGGCCGGCGTACAATTTCGGTGGCGATGGCAACTGCCTTTTCGTGTGTTGATAACATTAGGCCATGGGCACCTAGGTTGTAGGCAAAAGCAATCAGGTCAACAATTTTTTTTGGGTCTTGAAAATATTCTTCAGTTTCGGCTCCCCGCGCGGCGGATAAATGGTTGATGCCAAAAAATTGGTTATGCCCAAAAATAATGGGATCAGGGAATACGTTAGGCATTTTTTTTATATACTTATTGTTTTTCCTTGGTGGGATGCTGAATTATAGATACTAGTAGTTAGTTGTTGAATTCGATAGCCGTTGGCCGCGTCGTTTGATGGGCGACTTTCCGAAAGCAGATGATTGACAAAGTCTTGGTCCTGCCGAGCAAAATGAGGGGCGCCGACATCAAGCGATACGCCGCTAAACAAATCAGGTTTAGAGCGGGTCGTCCAGCCTGAGGGGAACTTTTTTGTTGATGTTCGTAAGTAAACTTTGACGAAATCGTCGTCAACTATGAGAGTACCATGTTCACCAGTAATAGTAAGGCGAGTCTCGAGCAGGCGGTGGTTATCCATACTCCACGAAGAATCAAGCCAACCAAATAAACCATCTTGCCAAGAAAAGGTGATGTGACCAAAGTCTTCGACTTCTTTGGAATAAAACGAACGAATACGAGCATTGACTGTCCGGGGCAGGCCAAAGTACCAACATAAAAGATCAAGAGCATGCGTAGCTTGGGTGTTGATACAGCCGCCGCCGGACTGGTCTCGTTTGTAGCGCCAACCCTTACCGGCAGAGAATAATTGGGAAACATAGATGGTGACATTGACGGTAAGTACTTTGCCTACGATTTGTTGATCTAATAATTTTTTTGCCTCAGAGAATGTTTCCATATAGCGCATCATGTATCCAACCATAGTGATAACCGGATTTTTCTTAAGCCTATTTAAGAGCATTCGGGCTTCACGTTCGTTGGCGGCGAGTGGTTTTTCTACCAGAAAATTGACTTTTTTATCTATGCAGGCCAAGGCTGCTGGGACGTGTAAAAAGGTGGGGGTGGTGATGACGGCAAAATCAAGATTAGCTTCGTTGAGCATGGTGAGGTAATCAGCATACATAGACACATCGGACGCAAACTTTTTGAATGTTTGTTGGATAGAAGGGTTGGGATCGCAGATAGCAACTAGCTGACTTTGAGGGAGGCTATTGATAATGGCTCCGTGCAATAGACCCATTTTGCCAAAGCCGATAATGCCTCCCCGCAGTTTTTTTTCTTTCATGGTTTTATCATCACTATATAATCTATATCGTTTTTGGCAAAGGTTTGATGTGAAATTTTGTCTTTAAATGGTTTGAGGGCTTTCTTTAGAGTCAACTTATTAAACCGTTTTGTCTTCATGCCGTCCCCGGGGTTATTAAGCAATTTTCCCACCGTTGATACCAAAGGATTTGGAGAGGTAGAGTGGCTTTTGACGCATTCACGAATAATAACGGCTTTTTTACTTACCGACAATAGCTTTTCGATCATTTGCTGGTGGTGGGGAATAAATTGATAAAGGCTGGAGATCATTACTATATAATCAGCTTGAGGTAAATTATCAATTAAGACATTTGCTTGCTGAACGTGTAGGCCTCGTTTTTTGGCCACATCGACAAAAACCTTGTTAAAATCAACCCCAACATATGTCACCTTTTTAAACTTTATATAATCAAACAACTTACAGTCGCCGCAACAGACGTCTAGAACCGAGGAGTTAGACGGTATCAAATCAGCTACTTCTTGATAACGCTCATTATAATAGCCAAAACATAACGCTCGCATGAAAAGAGTGTAAATTGTTGGATGCCAGTAAATTGGACTTCTCATCAAGCGGAATCCCTTGGGGTTACTTGCACATCTTAACTAATTTTTAGAGTAAAAGCGATGGTGTTTGACGACTGAGCGGACAGCACTAGTAATGCGTGAAAGATCAGCTTGGTTAAGTTGGGTATGCATCGGTAATAAAATGGTTTCTTGAGAAGCTTTTAGGGCATTGGGAAAAGAACCAGTATAACTACCCTTAAAATATTTGGTTTGAGGAATGATGTACGGGTAATTAAGTCCGACTTCCACACCCAAAGTGGCAAATAAAGATTGAGCCTTATATTTATTTAAGCCTTCAATTCTGATTGGAAATCGACCGTAAGCATGAACGAGTTTAGACTTTGACTGGGGTAATACTAGACCGTTAATTTCCCGTAAGTTTCTAAGGTAAGATTGGGCGATGACCTGTCGTTTTTTAAAGATCTGGTCAAAATGTCTGAAAGAAGCCAGAGCCAGCCTGGCCTGGGCGGAGGTAAAGCGGTAAGTCTCCCACTGTGGCAATTTTTTAGGGCTTTCCCCTCTTATCGCTTCGCTCGGATCTTGATTAAGCAAGCGGCTCAAGAACCGAGAGGCAACGGGCTGTCTGACGATTTGGTTTAGAGGATAAAGTACATAGCCGTAAATCATTTGGTTGGATAATACCTTTCGTAAACCAGTAATCAGCCCGTTAAAAAAAACGGTAGTTCGAGAGGGCAAAACTTGTCGAGCCTGATGATGTTTTAAGAAGGTATAGAGGTCTTGATTATTCGTCGTTATTACTCCTCCCCGCCAAGCGGTTATCAATTTTGAACTCTGGAGACTAAACACGCCCGTTTCACCCAAAGAACCAACCCGTTTATCTCTAATTCTTGCTCCTAAGGCAATGGCCGCATCTTCAATTACCGGGATTCCTCGCTTTTTGGCAAATTGAATCAGAGGTATGGGATTGTCGACTAAACCATACAAATAGGATAAGCTTATCGCCCCAATATTTTGGACCCGATTAAGGTGTGGAGAGAAAATAGGATTGTAGGTAGTAAGGGAAATGTCCACAAATTCTGGGGTTGCCCCTGCCCAACGGATGGCATCAATTGCCGGGATGCAGGTATAGGCTGGTGCGATCACTTTTTTTCCACGACAACCGAAAAATCGATAGACTAAATAAAGGCAATACCGCGCCGAACTAAAAGAAACCGCATGATGAGTGCCGACATAAGAAGCAAGTTCTTGTTCAAAATTTTTAACTGCAGTTTCTTCCTGCCAGTCGTCCCAGAAAAAACTGGTCAGAAATTCCCGCCAACCTTTGAAATTAATTTCAGGTACACTATATGGAATCATAACCATCGAACACGCTATCGCTGTCGGTTAAGCATGTCAGCCAACATTCCAAACAAAATGATTTGCAACCCCCCAATTACGAGAATGGCCACTGAAGCATCGCCAAAAAACAGTTGGTTTGGCGAAATTAACAAGATGATGCCGCCACTAATGCCGGTTAGGATGACTGCGATTCCTAGGGGCACAAAGATTGAGAGAGGATTGCCTCTGACCAACATGCGCAGAATGGTTGGTAGCACTCGGAACGGATAGCGAAGGGAAATAAATGATTTACCGGTACGGCGGGGATGAAAAACAACTGGGACTTCGATAATCCGAAAATGGTGGCCCCAAACATCCATGATTAATTGTTGAGTTTCGTTGTAGTCGCTGACAATATCGGAGACAGCTAAGTAGCGGCGGTGGAATGCCATGAGACCAGTTTGAGCATCGGTGATAGACAATCCCGTTAGGACGCTGACTAGCCAATTAAAGAAACGGTTGCCTAATGCCCGGTAGAGGGGCATGGCGTAGCGTAAACCACCGGTTAAACGGGAACCAAAGACAGCATCGGTCCGATCTTCTAAAATAGGGCGGATCACCTTATCGATATCGTTGGGGTCATGTTGATAATCGGCGTCAATCTTGACGGCGATGTCGGCACCCATTTCGTAGGCAGTACGCAAGCCGGTGCGAGTGGCCGCTCCCAAACCTTGATTCATCGGATGACTAATCACCCGAGCGGCTCCTGCCTGACGGGCTTTAGCGACTGTATGGTCGGTTGAGCCGTCGTCGACCACCACCACGTCTGCCCAATATCCTCTTTCGGTATCACCGACGTAATTTTTGCGGATGACTTGGACAACTTTTCCAATCATGGCTGCTTCGTTGTAAGCAGGAATGAAAATGACGACGTAGGGTAGAACGTATTTTGTCCTGGAGGGGGGGAGTATTTCTTTCGTGGCAATTAAGTGTTTCGGTGTCATATTATGCTCCTTTTTTTAAAGATAAATACTTTAGCTAGATCGAGATACCTTGATGGCTGCTTTGATGTTATTAACGACATAAACTTGCTGTTGTTGCGTCATGGCGGGAAAGAGGGGAAGAGGGACAATGTTTCTTGATAGACGGTTGGTTACCGATAGGTCGGTGCGGTGATCGCAAAACTTTTTATAGAACAACTGTTTATGGACCGGTGGGTCAAAATGTACCGTCGCGTCGATACCGCGCTGGCGTAATTTAGCAAGAAATTTCGTCCGGTCAACTTTTTTCACCTTGATGGTGTACATTTGGTAAACATGATAGCAGTTAGGAGATTCTACCGGGACATCAATTTCTTCTATATTTTTTAGTCTACGAGTATACCAGGAAGCGAGTCGACGTCGGGTTCGATTCATAGTGTCTAAGCGTTTGAGCTGACTGATTCCTAAACCCGCCTGTAACCCACTCATTCTAAAATTGTACCCGGCTACGGTGGCGGTGCGTAACCAAGGTTGTTTAGTTTGTTGTCGAATAAAGGCAGTGGTGGTGATGCCGTGAGCGGCGTAAGTTCGGATTATGCTAGCGAGACGAGTGCTGTTGGTGGTTACCATGCCGCCTTCGCCCGTAGTCAGGTTTTTGGTGGGATAAAAGGAAAAGCAGCCGGTACCAAAGGAGCCGGTCTTTTTACCTTGATACAAGCCGCCGATTGTTTCGGCACTATCTTCGATGACGACTAATTTGTGTTTTTGGGCTAAAGCCATAATTGGTTTCATAGGAGCGGATTGACCACCAAAATGAACCGGAATGATAGCTTCAGTTCTTTTAGTGATTGAAGCGTTAATTGCTTGGGGGTTAATATTGCAGGTATCGTAGGAAACATCAACAAAGACGGGAGTAGCGCCAGCGTTAACAACCGCATTGGCGGTGGCCACAAAGGTAAAACTGGGAATGATTACTTCACCTTTTATTTTATGAGCGATGAGGCTTACGAGTAAGGCTGAGGCACAAGAGTTAACAGAGACCGCGTGATTGACGTCTAGGTACCTAGCAAAATCAGTTTCAAACTTTTCATTGAACGGTCCGTGGGTTAGCCAACCGGAATGGAGAACTTTTAATAGTTGATTTTTGTCAGCTGGAGTGAATCTGGGGGTGAAAAGAGGAACGGTAAGATTCATGATTGGCCTTTATGGTGTTTTCTACGGAGGCGAGTGAGAGGGTGGAGAGGAGATTTTATGCCCATCAGTTTGAGGGCGCCACTTTGCTCTATAAATTTTTTGTACTGACGGATGCCTTTTTCTAGGTTATATTTTGGTTGATAATTTAGTAAGCGTTTAGCTTTACCAATGTCGAGCGTACCGCGTTTTGGGCGATAGCGGGAGCGGGGTAGTTCGACGGTTTTTAAATTCGGAAAATAATTTTTTAAAATATCTGAAAATTCTTTTAAACTTCTACCTTGACCGTAGGTGATGTTGAAGATTTCGTTGGCCGCTTTTTTTGAGAAGGTGGCTAAGGTAAAACCAACGGCAACATCTTCGACGTAAGTAAAATCAAGCCGTTCTTGGCCTCCACCGTGGAGAATTAGTTGTTTGTTGGCAAAAGCACTTTCGAGAAAAATTTGACTAACCCTTTGATTGGAATCAGTCGGGCCGTAGACCGCAGAAGGACGAACAATAGTATATTCAATTCCAAAGCGGCGGCCATAGGCTTGGGTTAATATTTCTCCAGCTAATTTAGTACCACCGTAGATGTCCTTGGGGTTTTTGGGATGATTTTCCTTAATGGGTTCGAGGTGGAAGTCCCCATACACCATGCTGGAAGAAGCATAGACGAAGCGATCAACCCCGCCAATGTCTCTAATTGCTTCTAATAAGTTGACAGTACCGGTAAGGATAGTACTCAAAGCTTCTTCGGGGTTATTATCGGATAAGTCGGCAATCGGGAGAGCAGCTAGATGGATAATGTGGTTGGGACGATGTTTGGCGATAAAGTGAGCCACGTGGCTTTTGTCGCGGGTATCTCCCCGTTCGATGACGACACTACTTCGAATATCTTTGAGTCGCTCCTTTAAATAAAACTGATATAAGCTGTCGAGAGGAGAAATATATTGAATGAACGAGTCGTAGATAACTACCCGGTGTTTTTTTCGGAGTAACTCTTTAGCTATAAACGAGCCGATAAAGCCGGCGCCACCGGTCAACAGTACAGTAGCCATTTTTAGCTTCTCATCAATATATAGTGACTAGAAATAATCTTGATTTCAATATACTCTTATTTTGTCTTCCTGCCAAAACTAGCTGAGGGAGAATTCTCATGAGGAGAATGGTGGGATAGTCCTGCGGATGAGCCTTTGGTTTTATACTTGAACTCGAACCGAGTGGGAGTAGCGGTAAGGAGTTGAGGGAGCGAAGGAGCAGTTAAGTACTGGGGGTGGTAGTAACGGCTGGATAGGCTATGGGTGGTAGTGACGTTTTGGATAGGATGAACGGCTTGAATGGTAAGGGGAGAGTTGGTTACGGTAAGGACGTCGTGGAGTTGAAAACCTTTCCGAGTAATGAGGAGTTGACGAGTGAGTTTAAGCGGTAAAGGGTAACGTTTGACGACTTTACGATACTTTAGCCAGTGGGCAAACCAGTCAGCGAAAGGATTGAGGTTGAGAACTGTTTTACAAAAAAGTTTGAAGGGAATCAGCCAGCGAGTGAGGGGAAGGGAATCGTCAATCAAGCCAGCGAAGCCTTCAATGGTAATTTGGCAGTCAGTTTTGGAAAAATGATATGTGGCAGTGGCGATATCGTTAAACGCTTGGGTAGCACAGAGGCGATGGTCAGACAGTTTGACAAGGTAACCGATATCTTGGTATAGGAGTTTTTCTTGGGAAAATACTCGTAGGCTGCCGTTTCTTTTGACTCCAATCCAGGCGGAGACAGAGCCAAGGTTAAGAGTGATGATACCTGCTTTTTTGAGGTAGGTGAGGGAAAGAGAAAGGTTTTTTTGAGTACGTTTGGGGGTTAGATGGTTGACTTTGGGAGTGAGAAAGGCCTGAATATAGGAATTAAAGTAGAAGTAATTTGTGTACTTATCATCAACTATTTCGGGAATGATGGTTAGGCGGCGTTCAAACCAATAGCGAAACCAGCGAAGAATATCGCAGGCTTCAGGAATATTTCTATCGGTGAGAAATTCCAAACCGAAAGGAAAA
>MHDE01000023.1:37545-52790 GCA_001803465.1 Microgenomates group bacterium RIFCSPHIGHO2_01_FULL_45_11
GTTTATCGTCAACTTCGCTAAGATAGGCTGAAAAGAGATCGAGATCTTGGAAACTATAGCCAATATCGGCGCCATTATTTTCTGGGAACCAACCTTCTTCCGTTTGAGCGGATAAGATATCTTGCCGGCGTTTTTCAAAGGCGCGTTTGAGGGTTTGGTTTCCGGTGAGGCGGGCAGTCCAAAATAAGGCGTTCATAGAAGCAATCATTTGGTTGTAGACTAGGGGGTTGGTGTGTCGTGAGAGCCACAGACCGCCAGCTTGGAGGTGGTTGATAATTTGTTGACGTTCAAGTGGAGAAAACAATTTTTGGGTTAAATAATAGGCTTGAGCGACAGCGTAGGTGGTATAAGCTGTCGGGCAAAAACTGTGATCGTTTTGGTAATATTCATTGACTGAACCATCTTTATTTTGAATGGAACACCAAAATAAAATGCCAGCTCTGACAACTTCTTTTAAGATGGGATTAGTGACATAGGGGTTGGCTTTTGCCTTAGAAGTGAGGAGTTGGCTTAGACCTAATACTGGTTGTTGGTAGGTGGCACTGGGGAAGTCAATAATAGTTTTGAAATGCCAAAAATTTCTGTCAAAACAGCCATAGGTTTGAGATAAGGGGTTGCGATTTTGCATTGCTAAGACTCTGGCCAGAAGTTGTTCGACTACCTCTTGATACAAATCACGGTTTTTATCTATTGATGCCATATTTATTGCCCGCTTTTCTGGCTTTAATGACAATTCGATGACCTGGAACTTGGGCGCCGAGTAAATTCTTGGCAATAATTTCTTCTGTCCGAATAATTAAAGTCATGATCGGAAGAAGAAAATATTTATAAAGGGGAAACCAGAAACTCTTGGTGAATTGGGTAATATTTGCCTGGTGTTCATAGCGTTTCCCTAAAATTCGAGAAGTCAGTTTGAGAAGTTGAGTAAAAAATTCTTGAGCAAAAACATTGTGGTAACCAACGTACTCGACGGTAAGACCAGCCCGTTCTACTAATTCTATTAGGGAATTACGAGTGTAATAGCGTTGGTCGAGCATATAACTGGTTTTCGAATTATGATAAAGGTGTGCCGTTGGTAAATGGGATAACAATCCATGAAGTGATGGGACATAAACTAAAATAATACCTTTTGTTCGTAGGACACGTTGTACTTCTTTCATAGCGATAATATCTTTGGGGATATGTTCGAACACATCGGTAGCGATAACACAGTCGAAGGAAGCGCTACGAAATGGCAGTTTTTCTGCATTGGCTTCGACCAGTAACGCCCGAGTGAATTTTTGTCCGAAATTCAGGGCGGCACGAGCCAGATCAATGCCGTAACTTGCCTCGAAATTATTTTCAAGTTGACTAAGCATGAAACCACTACCACAACCGATATCGAGTAGGCGATGTTGGCGGCCAGAATCGAGAAGATTTCGAATGGGACGAACTTTAAAACGGGTGGTTAAAATGTCGGCAAAGGGGTGGTAATAGGTTATCATCGACGTTATTGTACTTGATTGTTGTCGGTGGGGCGAGTATCTGACGAGAGAGAGTTAGGTTCGGTTTAGTAAGATGGTGGAAGGTTGGTTAAACACCGGAATTTCTCTTTTTGAATCTGTTTGATGCATTCGTTAAATTCCTTATAAATTATTCGATGAAAGCGGCCATAGTTACTAATAATACGATTGTAATAGGAAGAACGGAGAAGTTCCGGTGAAAGTATTTCTTGTAGAGTAACCTTGGGCCCAGCATGAAAAGGGAAGAGGACGTATTTTTTAAAGTAGACGTAAGAGGCTTGCGCTTTTAATCTTTGGTTGTGGGAAAGTTTTTGGTAGTGCGATTGTTTTAGAATATCAAAATAGGCGCGACGACTTTTTGGTTCGAGGGTGAATCCGAGACCGTCGTAGAAGGTGCGGGCGGCGATGAGCGAGGGGATGCCGCGTAGAGCTGGCATTTCTATTCCGGCAGTTCCTAAACAGGTAACAATTAAGTCGGCCACGTTCAAGACGGTGGCGGCGGTGATGCTACTGTTTCTGGCAATGAATTTGACGTGGGAAGGCGTATGTTGCATGAATCGATTAAGATTAAAATCCATAGTCGGATAATGTTGGTTGGCAGGATGCTCTTTGAAAATCCAGTTTTTTGATGGGTTTTGACAAGCAAACCGGTATGTCTTTTGGAACCAATCGAAATAATCATTGAAGAGCATTTTGCCGAAGTGGGAATGGGGATGATCGTTAAAAGCGTGCAATAGAATAAAAACCAGCGGTTTGTCGGTAAGATTCAAGTCAGTGATAAATTTTTGGCGGGTGACTTTACTTTTTAGTGATCCATTATAAGCAACAGAAAATGCTCCATAATAAGGGTTATTTACGTGATTAATAAGCTTACGAAAATCAATGGTTAGTTGGTGCGGTTGGTTTTTTACTAATTGATTAATTTTGTTGATGGTGGGTCGAATCGGGTAGGCATATCGTTCGGAAAGATTTTTCACGATGGAGAGAGTAATGATGCCGTGGCCACCGCTTCTCCAATAGACCGGAATCCGTTGTTGTAAGGCTACCCGCGAGAGCGGTCCAAATTCCAAGCCAACATAATGAGAGACTAAAACAGCCTTAATCGGATATTTGTTAATAATTTTTCTGGCTTGATTGTCCTTGATTAAAACTTGATTAAAGACGGTGATGAGGCGGATATCATAACGGTGAAGGGTGGCGACCGAACAATGGGATAAATAACCATCATAGACAAAATCGCCGTATGGTATCCCGCGGTACGTAAACGTCAATAGCTTTTGGGGGTGGAGGCTAAAATAGATGTAATAAAAAAGGGCCTGTAAGAATAACGTAACTGTTAAAAGTAAGTCGGGACGTAAAAAAGATAGACAGATAGAAGTGGGAGAGTAGCTAAGTAAGATTTTCGGGTTGGTGGCTGTTCCTATCCAGGCTATGGTCAAATTTTTTGCTTGGGCGATCATTTTTCCCACGACTGCATTGGAGTGGAATATCACCGGGTGATGACTGGCTTCCACTAACAGCAGGTTGGTATTGACCGGTTCGTTATAATTTTTCCAAAAAGTTTGGTTGATTTTGATAAATGACTTCATAACGGAGGTGATGAAAGTTAATTTTATGCCGCCGGCCTTTTAGGCCGTGGAGCTTCAATGATGAAGTTTAATTCGTCTTGATTATAACAAGGTGATAGGCGATGGTAAAATGAGGATGCAGCGAAATTTTCTAGAGCAATGAGAGGTTAGAGGTATCAGATGGCGTTATTTAATAAGCAGAGTTGATCTTTTAATGAATAGAAACGTTTTTATTATCGATGCCAAAAGATCACCGGTAGGTAAGTATGGTGGTGGTTTGGCTACAACCGAGGCGACGGATTTGGGAGCTAAGGTAATTATTAAGTTAATTGATCCCTTTAAAAACTTTTACAAGGAGGTTGACGAGGTAATAGTGGGGAATGTTTTGTCGGCTGGCTTAGGTCAGAATCCAGCACGGATTACTGCGGTGAGAGCAGGAGTTGATGTTAAAGTGCCGGCAATGACTGTCAATCAAGTGTGCGGGTCGGGTTTAAAGAGCGTAATTTTGGGAACACAAGCAATTCAAAACGAAGACGCTGATTTAATTTTGGCCGGAGGAATTGAAAGTATGAGCAGGTGTCCCTTCTATCTTGATGGGTACAGATTCGGAGTAAAATTCGGCAACCAGAGTGTTAGAGACGGAATGATACAAGATGGTTTATTTTGCTCTCTTATTAACCAGCATATGGGGATGACTGGGGAAATATTGGCGAAGAAATTTAAAATTTCAAGAGAGAGTCAAGATAAGTTCGCCTTAAAAAGTCACCAAAAGGCGGTGGCGGCGAGGGAAAATAAAAGATTTGCTGATGAGATGGTACCCATCAGCGTTGTGGATAAAGATACAGACCGAGTGATTACAGATGACGAACCACCTAGAAAGGATACCTCTTTGAAAAGCTTGAGTAGATTAAAACCAGCTTTTAAAAAGGAGGGAACAGTGACGGCCGGAAATGCTTCGTCTCTAAGTGACGGAGCAGCGATGGTTTTGTTGGGATCAGAAAGTTTTGTTAAAAATAACCACATTCGACCGATGGTCTTAGTGAAAAGCTATGCTTACGTAGGACTGGCGCCGAAATATCAAGGTCTAGGATCATATTATGCTGCCAAGAAGTGTCTTAGTAAACTGGGAGTAAAGTTGTCTCAAGTGGATTTGTGGGAAATAAACGAAGCTTTTGCTAGCCAAAGTATTGCAGTGATTGACCTTTTGGAGGTAAACCCCAGAAAAGTTAATGTTAATGGCGGAGCGATAGCTCTGGGTCACCCTTTAGGATCAACCGGAGCCAGAATACTAACTACTTTAGTTCACGAAATGAAAAAAAGGCAAGTGCAGCTGGGGTTAGCTAGCGTTTGCATTGGTGGGGGTCAAGGGGTGGCGATGTTGGTCGAGAATGTATGAAAGGATTAGCAGGAAAAACCGCTGTGGTGACGGGATCGAGCCGAGGAATTGGGAGAGCAATTTCCTTAGACTTGGCCAGAAATGGAGTGGTGGTAGCGATGATGGCAAGTAAACCTAGTCGAAGGGCAAAAAACAGCTTAAAAATAATTCAAAAATATAGTCCTGGCAGTAAGCTATTTTTTGCCAGAATAGAAAATCGAGTTGAAGTGGAAGCGTTAGTCAGAAAGATTAAGATTAATTTTGGAAGAGTTGATTTCTTAATCAATAATGCCGGAATTAATCATGATAAAACACTGGTAAAAATGACTTATTTTGATTGGGATGAGGTGATAAATGTTAATTTAACTGGCACATTCAATATGATAAAAAATGTGTTGCCAATAGTGAATAAGAACGGCAGAATTATAAATATAAGTTCAATAGTAGGGATTGGCGGCGCTTACGGACAGGTAAATTACGCTGCGAGTAAGGCGGGAATAATAGGCTTAACGAAAAGTTTAGCCAAAGAACTGGCGAAACAGAAGATTACCGTAAATGCCATTTGTCCCGGTTATACTAAAACTGACATGTTGAAGACAATACCAAATAAAATACTGATTGAACGATTATTACCGCAGATTCCGTTGAGGCGACTGGCCGAACCGAGTGAGATTGCCAGTATAGTAACTTTCTTATGCTCAAAAAATGCCAGTTACATAACCGGTGAGATATTGCCAGTTGATGGTGGTTTGCTGTAAAGTGCAACTTAAAATTATCTTTAGGGAGCTGATTATAGTTAAAGGAATTTATGAAACTTGACGTTTATCTTAAAGGTGAGGTGATTGATTTATGTATTCCAACCAGAAAATTTGCGGAAAAATCTGATTGGTATTCTTGGTTTAATGACCAGAAGGTAACTAGGTATTTACGTCACGGGAAATTTCCAAATACACCGAAACGACAATTAGACTTTTTTGAAGGAGGAGAGGATAGGCTGATTTTAATTATTTCCGATAAGAATAAGTACATCGGGGTAGTGTCGCTTTCCCAAATAGATCTTAAAAAAAAAGAGGCAGAATTAGGGATAGTGATTAATAAGCAGCTGGTAAAAAATTATTCGTTACTGATGCCATTAGAATCGGTGGCGCGGATAAGTCAACACGGTTTTGATTCTTTAGGTTTGGAAAGAATCTATGCAGGACAGCACGTTGGACTTTCAGGTTGGCAACAACGGCTGGAACTTCTTGGTTATCGGTTAGAAGGGATAAGGCGTCGGGGTTTTGTTAAAGGTCGAGAAGTGGCCGACACAATTGTCATAGCGGCGGTCTATGACGACTATCAAGAGATTCGAAAACGAAGGGGTGAGTATTGGGATTCGGCGAAAAAGATGGAAAAGCGAATCGCCCACCTTCCCCCGAAGAAGTTCTTTGAGGACTTGAGTCTATATTTGGCTAAACAGGGTAATGCCTATTACAAACGAGTCTTTAACCTCTAGATAGAAATTTTCTGGTTGGAGATAGGGTGGTGGTCAATAGACAATGGATTTTCATAATAGTTCACTTCTATATTCCCATACCTTTTGAAAGGCCGCAATTACATCGTTGAGATCTTTTCTGATCAGTGGTGACTGGAAAATGCCAAGGGTAATCAACTCGTCTTCATACATTCGTTCGGCAACTGGGCAGATGCCTTGGTTATAGCTGACATGGCCGGAATAGATAGGTTTCATCCAGGGGTAGCCATTTTTCCCGAAGGCAATTCTTTTTTGAAATAGGGGGAGAAGGTAGAGGGGTCTGGTGTAGCCCTTACCTATTTTGACTCCTTCGGTCTCTCGGAGTGTAATCGGCGCGAGTTCAGCTGCCACTGCCTCAACAAATCGGTCGCGAGGCACCCCACTAGTCCGCTTTCTATATTTGAGTGTTAAAACGTAATAGACGGGTTGTGTTTGAGGGCGAACCTTGGCCGGTTCCAAACATGGTAGTGAAAATAATTTCTTTTTAAGATAGGCAATGTTCTCTAGGCGTGATTTAAGAAGACGGTTTAGCTTTTTCAACTGAACTCTGCCAATGGCTGCTTCAATTTCTGTCATGCGGTAATTGAAGCCAACCATATTAACCAGAGTATCTGACGGTTTGTCGCTAAGGACCGCTTCAGCGTGGTTTCTAATGAGTCGGACTCGTTCGGCCAGCCTATCGTCATTGGTCACTACCATGCCACCTTCGCCCGTATGAATATGTTTATGATAATTAAGTGAGAAAATGCCAATGTCTGCCAACGTGCCTGCAAAACGGCGTTTGTATTTGGCACCGGGAGCTTGAGCGCAGTCTTCTATCAGGATAAGTTTATGTCTTTTGGCAATGGCGTTAATAATGTCCGCATCGTAAGGTTGGCCAAAAATATCTACGACAATAATGGCTCGGGTCAGCGGTGTTATTCTGGCTTCGATTGAGGCGGGGGACAAACAAAAATAATCCGTTTCAATATCGGCAAACACCGGGATGCCTCCATAGATGAGGGGAGCTACCGCTGAGGCGCTCATGCTATACGGTGACACGATGACCTCGTCGCCGGGGTTAATCCCGGCTGCGCCAACGGCGGCGTAGATGCCGGAAGTGGCAGAGTTAACGGCGACGGCGTGTTTGACGCCAAAGTACTTTGCCCACTCATTTTCAAAGGCTTTTACTTCTGGTCCACCATAGAAATCCTCGTGCCAAGCGCCCAAAAAACGAGAAAGAACGCCCGAGTCAATCACTCGTGCTATCGCCTGCTTTTCTTTTTCGCCCACCGTGACGTAGGCAGGAAAAGGGATAGTTCGTACCTTTTTGCCACCATTAATTGCCAATTGTTTCATACAACCTTTTTATTAACGAAGCGCACACTCTGAGTGTTTCTAGGGCAGTAGCGCCGGTAGAAGGTAGAGGTTCGCTCTTAACTATGCCGGCAACTATTTTTGTGAGTACGCTATTCATGATTGTCGGTTCTGAATGAGGAATAGTTATTTTTCCCAGAGAGCCAAAAACGGTAATTTTAAAAATTTGGTAGTGGCGGCTATCGTGGCCAATAAAGTAAGCCGGTAGATTGTCAAACATTATACGCGCGTCGATAGTAGGATCAGCTGTACTAAAATCGTAAAGTGAATCAAATACTTTAAAATCAGTGGGTAGGCCAAACCAGTCAATCAATAGATCGACTGCGTGAGAACCGGTGTGGAGTATACCTTTCCCATAGTGGACGACTACCTTTTTGGGCGTTCCGAGTTTTTTATCTTTTTCCTGTTTTAAGGCGGTGATCAGGGGATCAAAGCGGCGTTGGTAATTGACGGCCAATAAAATCTTTTGTTTCTGGTATTGATCGACTAACGTTTCGGCGCGTTTGACGTTAGTGGTGAGGGGCTTTTCGCACCAGACCGCTTTCGGAGTAAAATTCAAGGCTAAATCAAGGTAATCGGCGTGGGTTTCGTCGGGCGTACAAATGCTGACAATATCCGGTTGTTCTTTTTTGAGCATTTCTTTGGGGTGAGAGTAGGCTTTAGGCTGACCCCAGCGGTCGCTAAATTTTTGAGCCCGGTCGATGGAGATGTCGGCAACGGCGACTAATTGGGTATGGGGGTGGGTAGAGTAGGCTTTGGCGTGAGTGCGGATCTTATTATCAGTGGTATTATCGTAGCCGCCGGCAATTTTACCGCAACCGATGATGACGGCCCTAAATAGCTTGTGGTTTTTCATGTCGCAAGAGTAATTCTATAAGATTAACTACTGTTGTTAAACAGTTGTTTGGAATTATTTTAGGGAAAATAGAAGGATGAGAGCCGGTTAATAATTTTGTTAATAATTGTCTGATCTGGCGGGGCGAATAGGCGCTTTCAGTTAAACCCCAGGCAATCGTCGGTAACCAAGCGTCTTCTCCTTTGCGGGGCAGGATCGAAAGGGTGGGGGTTCTCAACAATGCCGCTTCGGTTATAAGCATTGAGGTAAGTCCTACGACCAGGTCGGCTGAGTAGAGGAGGGGGAATGGAAGTTCATTTTGGCTAAAAGCGTCAAAATAGGAACGGTACTTTTTGTAATCGCTATGCTTGTCTTGGGGGTGAAGGCGAAGGATTAGGTAGGGACGGGGTTTGATCGAAGTGATAACAGTTAAGAATTCTTCGAGGACAACCTCGGTTCTGCCAGAATGATTGTTCCAGCCTAGGAGAGAATATTGGTTGGGTGAGGGTTTAGACTTAACGACGCGAGCTGAACCTTCGGTGGCAAAGACGACTAGCTTTTGGTTAGTTTTCAATCGGGGGAAATTTTGTTGTCTGATGGTTAGTTTCCCTTTCTGTTCGTATTGAAGCCTGAGCTTTCTGACATAGTTGTAGTGGGGGTGACCAACGATTTTGATTCTAGAGTTTTTTATTCCCAAACTTTGAAAACTTTTTTTTACTGTTAAATCCGGTACGAAAATGTAGTCGGGAGCGTAGGTTAAAGCAGTTCTTCCCCGACCTTTAAAGCGGAGGTTGACTTTCATGGCGGCATCAATAACGCCAACACTGATGATTGATTTTTCTCGAGCAGCTTCTATTAGCAGTAGGCCGAGGGAATCGGGGTTAAACGCAGTGCCAGTAATCAGAACTTGAGGTGAATAGGTGGTCAGTATGTTTGAGGCGGTTGATGAGGGGGTGGGGGTAAAGGTGACTTTACGTTGGTACAAAATATTTTTCGCCAGGCCGGTAGCTAGAAGTATTGATGAAATTCCTCGTTGGCGTAAAGCCTCTGGTAGTTCGGCAACATAATTAGCAGCTCCGGCATCCTCGGCAAAAATAATAACATTCATAGAAGTAGTTCTCATGTTGGTTTGGTAATGCTTATGACTGGTTTAAAGCAGATGGAGCCCGCACTCGCCGGCGGCTTTATGAGTGTTTGAAAGTCTGCCTGCCCGTTCAAATCGACCCTGCCTGCCGCCTCCAGATTGGAGTACGCCTTTAGTGGTACAAGGTTGACAACCAAGAGAGGTGAAGCCCAAATCATACAAGGGGTGGTAAGCGAGGTGGCGACTATGGATGTACTGCCAAATATCTTGGTTCGTCCAATGAGCAAGGGGGTTGACTTTAACAATTCTGCCCGACTCTACCAATTTGGTGTTCTTACGGTATTCAGTTTCATCTCGTCTCAAACCAGTGATCCAGGCTTGGTAACGGGAGAGCAATTCTTCAATAGCCGGGAGCTTCATGGCGCAACATTTATACTGACCATTTTTGATAAAAGAACCATTGTATTCCTGATCAATGATTTTCTTGGTAGCGGTTGAAGGCTTAATCCAGCGGAAGTTCATGCCGGTGGCACGGACGAGCTTATCGGCAAAGTTAAGGGTTTCGGGAAACTCATAACCCGTATCAATGCCAATAAATTCCAGATCAGGTTTTAGGCTTAGAGATAAATCAATGATCACTCGTGAGTCTTTCCCAAACGAGCAGGCGGCAAAAATGCGGGGGAATTCGGCAAAAGCAGAGGTGAGAGTGGTCAGAGAAATGTCAATTTTTTTCTGTAGGATCACGAGTCTCCTGGTTAACATGAAAATGAATCTTTAGAGATTGCCTTTTGGGAAACGATATTTATATTCGGCTATTATCCAATCTTGGGGAGTGTCGATGTCTTGAGCTTCGAGCTCCGGAATTTCGAAAGGAATGGTATTGTTAGTTAAGTGTCTGTTAACGAAGGCCTTGGTGCGCATGAAGTAAAATTGACCAGGATCGTGGTAAGTGGGGGGCAAGTCTTGAGAGCGAGTTTTCGCATATTCGGGATGCAAACGTCTTAATTTCCCGTTTTTAATTATTAATGCTCTTTGGATGGGAGAGGAATATTTGACAACGGGCATGACAGAGTCTACGTCGGTTTTTTTCAATATTTCAAAGGCACTACGTAACTTTTCTGGGGTAACAAAGGGAGCTGTGGGGTAGAGGGTACAGAAAAATTCAAACTGACGGCCTCGGCGACGATATTGGTGGAGTACCTCGTCAATGACATCCGCTGTGGTGGCTTCATCGTTAGACGCCTTTTGGGAACGAAGAAAAGGGACAACAGCGCCAAACTTCTTGGCAATACGGGTAATCTCCTGATCATCGGTGGAAACCATGACTTCATTGAAGCAACCTGATTGGAGGGCAGCCTGGATTGAATAGCTGATGATGGGTTTACCGAGGAAGAGTTTAATATTTTTGTGGGGGATGCGCTTGCTGCCTCCTCGGGCGGGAATGATGGCTAAAGCGGTGGCGTTTTTCATCAAACAAATTGTAACATAGGCTAAAATAGCACTCATCTATGATTTCCGTCGAAACTTTGTACCAGCCAGAGAGAATGATCACGTTTCCAGAAATCTCAAGAAGAGTTCATGTTCCCGTTGATCCGGCGGAGATGATACTCAACATTGGTCCCTGCAGGAGCGGATCCACGCTCACGCTTAGAATTTTTGCAGCTGGGGCACGGATGCCGGATAATCAACCGATCCCAACGTACTACCAACCCTTTAAAGCTATACTTAGATGGTTTATTCAGGGCCAAGAAGGGGAGGGTAGTCAATTTTACATTCCCGGAAGAAGCCAGAAACCAATGATCTATCTTAAAGAAACCATTGGTCCATATACGGCTTTGGAATCAACTTTTAACCCCCTGGACGTGTTGTTACCAACAGGTTATCCCCCAGATAAACTTAGATTGGTTTTCATGATGAGAAACTCCTTAGATACGTTTGCCTCTTGGGTAAAAAAATGGGGTGATAGAGTACGTCACGAAAAACTTTTGGAAAATTTCATTACTGCTTTCTATACCGTTGAGGCCATACGCTGGCAGGCGGAGCAGTTGGGAATTACGAGGGTTAATTTCGCTTACGATTTTTTGGGAAATTATGAGGCAGAAGTGGTGGTACAAAGACTGTTTGCCAAACTTGGACTTCAAGCTACAGCATATGCGGTCAGGGGTTGGGAGGAATTGCCCCCCATAGATTCTTTAGAGTCAGGGATAGTATTTGCCGGTGAACCGAAGCTCTATGAAGTAGCGGGTTTACATCAAGAGGTGATGGGAAGGGGAATTGAGTACCATAGTTACGGTGAGGCGGTAAAGGGAATTTTGAGTTCGGTTGAGATTAGGGAGATAGAAAAGGCTGGTTTAGTTGACATATACGATAGGTTCTATCTGCAGTCAAAAGAGGATTTAGGTTTATAAGGAATAAAGAATAAAGAGGATCTATAATAGCTATATGCAGTCAAAACGCATCAGTTTCAGTATTGCCGGTCGGCCAATCGGTGATAACCAACCCACTTTTATTATCGCCGAAGCGGCTTCTACCCATGATGGGAAATTAAATCAAGCCTATGAACTTATTGACATTGCAGTAGCGGCTGGTGCTGATGCGGTTAAGTTTCAGATTTATTCGGCTGAGACAATCTCTGTCGACACTAAAAATCCCATTTCTCGAATAAAAAACCCCAAAACTGGGGAAGAAACAAACCTCTACCAACTCTATAAACGCCTACAAGCTCCGAGAGGGTGGACGCCAAAATTGGCGAAACGAGCCAAAGAGAACGGCATCATATACTTATCTACACCTTTTGACTATCAAGCGGTTGAAGAGTTAGAGGAGGTGGAGGTGGCAGCGTATAAAATTGCCAACTTTGAAATTACCGACACGCCGTTTATCAACCATATTGCTCGAAAGAAAAAGCCGATTATTCTTTCGGCAGGCATGTGTTACCTGGGGGAGATTGAAGAAGCGGTGGCGACTATCGAAGGCACCGGTAATTATCAGATTGCTATTTTACATACCATTTTGGGTGAAGGTTACCCATCAAAACCTGAAGAAGCCAATTTACGCATGATTGAGACAATGCGACAAGCCTTTGCGTATCCCATTGGTCTTTCAGATCACACGATGAGCCTGACGATTCCGGCTGTAGCGGTGGCAGTCGGGGCGCGGATTATTGAAAAGCATTTTACAGTGAGTAGAAAGTTAAAGAGTTATGATCACTCTTTTTCGTTGGAACCCGATGAACTTAAACAGATGATTGATAACATTAGGGAGACGGAGAAGGCTTTGGGGAGTCCAATTATTCGGCCATTAGATTCAGAAATGATTAGAAGAAAGAGGGCAAGACGCAGCATTTTTGCCATCAGGAATATTAGCGCCGGTCAAACAATCACTAAAGCTGATATGGCAATACTTCGTCCTGGAATTGGTTTGGAACCAAAATACCTCGATCTGTTTGTCGGTAAAAAGGCCAGCCGGCCAATCAAAAAAAATCAACCACTCTCATGGGACGACATTACCAGCTAGCCTATATCTTGGAGCTTATCGCCGATTACCTTAAGAATTCAGAAGATATCAATCTGACTGCTTCACCATGCTTTATTGTCATTCTATGTGGCAAACGTTATCCCGGCCTTAGCGAAGATAAGCGACGGTTACTCGCTGCTAGAAGGCTCGCGGTAAAACTTATAGCGATCAAAGCCTCGGTTTCGCTTATCTTTTCAGCCTATAAAGAAATAAAAGATGAGGCGATACCACTAATGAATCAATTATTTGATAAAGACATAAAGTGGGAAGTGGTGGTTGATAAATCCTTTAAGATAGAGGACAGCCGTACCCAAGTGGAATCGTTAATAGAGAGATTCAAACATGAGACAAATGTCATTATTGTCACCGACAAGTGGCATCGGCCGAGAGTGGTGCGTTATCTTAAGTACTTTAATAAACCAAACTGGCAAGTATACTCAGATAATTCATCTTTCAGTGTTCGGAAAAGCATAATTGAATTTATTAAAATTGTAAAATACCATCAGGCAGGCGATTTAGAAATCTGACAATGGAAAATAAACTTCCGAGGCCTAAGAAGCCTCGGTTTCCCCGACATTTGTTGGGGAGGAGTATGTTACGCCTTGAATTCGCTTCGCTCATACTCTTAAGATCGCCTTCATCCCCTTCGACAGGCTCAGGGGTTTTCGGCTATCTTGTAATAAATTCTCTTGAAAAGATAACTCGATGACGTTTTTTATAAGAGTAAAACATGGAGATATATTGTATTGACAAATCTGAGATGATAATATCTTATTCTGAAAAGGAGGAAAGACAATTGAATCAAAAATCGATTGCTACCAAGGGACTAGAACTATTTAATCCAAAAAATTGGCGTATTAAACCGAGGCTGAACGGATTGACTTTAGATCAGTTCCACTACATATCAGAAATTAATGCATGGATAGCCAAGGATTTCAAGCATGGAACTAACCTTCGGTTAGGACTTGGTTGCATAATTGAGCCAGACGTGAAAATTGGAAACAACGCCACTATTGGTCATCGGTGTATTATCAAGAGCGACGTTAAGGTTGGAAACAATTTGGTACTCGGAGACGAGGTGTTATTGGCGTCTGGGACACGCTTTGCTAATCGGGTAAATATTGAGCGTCGTAGTCTGACAACCGGAATATGCTACATGGGAGATAACTCACAATTGCGAGCAAATTCGACTCTATCAAAGGGTTGGGTGGTTGAAGCAGACGTGTTTATCGGTGCTGGAGTGATGACGTCACACTCTTTACGTCCCTGGATAGGACGAACTATAGAACACCAGCAAGACTTTAGTTTCGTTGGGCGGGGGGCATGGCTTGGTAGTATGAGCCAGTATGCAGCTGACGTTAGAATTGCAGCGGGGGTGGTGGTGGGTTACCATGCTAATGTGGTGAAGGATCTGGACACAGCAAATGGAGTCTATTTCAATCGACCATACCCATGGGCAACACTTCAAAAGGTACTGCGAAAAGGTGATGAATTGTATTATCCAATTCCCAAAGGCTATCAACAATCGTATGATCTTTTGAAATACTTCAGCAAAGTAGAAATTTCAAAGTACCTGCCACAATATAAGGGATCACGTTCTCATCGAGTCTGACGGATATCCCAGTTAAGAATTTTCTCAAATTCAGCCAGTTGGCTGGTAACGGCGGCGTGAGTCTTTCCCCAGGACGTAATTGAGCCAACTAAATCTCCTGTGACTTTGGGAGAAGCGGTCACCGCTGTGCCCGGTTTAAGATAAAGATAGACTCCACCAATCGATAACCGTTTCTGAACTTTTTTGTCCCAGGTTAACCCATAAAACTTGCCCGATTGGGGAGGGATTAGTCGCTTCAAGCCGCTAATAATCCCCTGAAATGAATAGTTAACTTTTGGTCTTTCCCCCAAGGCGAGCTCAGTTACCATGTCACTCAAGTCCACTTGATACGATCTGGGTATTGAATCCCAAACAATTTCTCCACCACCCAATCTCGGATTACAATCAATTAGATATGGTTGGCCATGCTTGTCGACAATGTAATTAACGTGAGTAGCGCCGTTATTAATTCCCAGCGCAGTCATGACTTGATCATTGAGAGTACAAACTGTTTGGTAGGTAGCCGCGGGAAGTTTGGCAGGGGTGATCGTCCCTACTACTGGATTATAGTTACCCGGCAATTCATCAATTTCACCGGCGGCAACAGTGTAGGTTTTCTTACCGATAGTAATGGCCTCAACGGATAATACTTTACCAATGATAATTTCTTCAAATACCACTGCCCGGGTTTTTTTCCGTTGATTGGCTCGTTGGGCCTCAAGAAATGCTTTGGGGAGCTGTCGGAGAGAGTGAATTTTGCTATTACCTTTCGAACCTGATGCGTAGGCGGGTTTAACTATGAGAGGGAAGGTTAATCTGTCCGCGATCGCCCACGCTTCTTCTAAAGTGGTGGCTACACCACCGGTTGGAACTGGTAACCCAGCTTTCTCTAAAACAGCTCGGGT
>MHDE01000024.1:0-4053 GCA_001803465.1 Microgenomates group bacterium RIFCSPHIGHO2_01_FULL_45_11
AAAACTTTTATTAAAAGGTAAAAAAGTTTTTACTGATCCCCAGGAGACTGTTCTTTCGGCTGCGACCATTATTATGGTTATGATTGTTGTTTCCCGAGTTTTAGGGCTTGTTCGCCAAAGAGTTTTGGCACACTTTTTTACACCCAGTGAACTCTCTTTGTTTTTTGCAGCTTTCCGCTTGCCAGATTTGGTTTTTGAGGTGTTGGTTTTTGGGACTTTTGCCTCAGCTTTTATCCCGGTTTTCACGAAAAGCTTAAAAAAGGGAGAGAAAAATGCCTGGAATGTTGCAGCGACTGTTGTCAATCTTGGTCTTATTATTTTCGTAATTTTTGCAACAATCTTAGGCTTTGGTGCGGAGAAATTTTACGGGTTACTCGCTCCCGGATTTGAGCTAAATGATCAAAAACTAATTGCATACTTGGCACGAATTTTATTCGCTGCCCAAGGATTTTTTGTAATTTCCTATGTATTAACAGGTGTTCTTGAATCGCTAAGGCGATTTTTTATTCCGGCTCTAGCTCCACTTTTTTACAATGTCGGTATTATCCTAGGCACTATTTTTTTGGCTCCAAATCTACACCTACTTGGACCTGTCATAGGAGTTGTTTTGGGCGCGTCCTGTCATTTTTTGATTCAGCTCCCTTTTGCTATGAAGCTTGGATTTCGCTTTAAACCTAAAATTGAAATAAACGACGATGTTAAAAAAATCGGAAAGCTTGCCTTACCTCGTCTTATCGAAACTACGTTTTTGCAAATTGCAAAATCTGCTGAACTTTTCTTTGCATCACTTATTTCGATTCCTTCCTATACCTACTACACTTTTGGTAATACTCTGCATCTTCTTCCGGTTGGACTTTTTGGAACTTCAATTGCTAAGGCAGCACTTCCCACTCTTGCGCGGCAAGCTGATATGCCAAAAGAATTTAGAAAGACACTGTTGGACGCCTTATACCAGATGGCTTTTTTGGTTCTTCCCGTGTCTGCTGCACTTATAATTCTACGAATTCCAATTGTACGCTTAGTGTATGGAACAGATATTTTCTCATGGGAAGCGACCATCCAAACTGGTTATGTACTTTCAGCATTCGGAGCAAGCGTTCTTTTTCAATCCGCGAATGCAATCATAGCGCGTGCCTTTTACGCTCTTCATGATACAAAAACGCCCGTTATCGTTTCTATAAGTTCGATTGTTCTAATGCTTTTCTTAGATTATCTTTTTGTTATTGTTTTAGGATACGATGTGTGGGGACTTGCAGCGGCTTTTACGATCGGAACCTTTGTTCAATCGATCGCTCTTTTTTACCTTATTAATAAACGTCTTAATTCATTTAGCCCTTCACTTTTTGTACCTTTTGCAAGATCACTTGTTGCAACATTAACTTCAGGAGTTTTTATGTACTTAATGCTCAAATTTTTTGACAGATCTGTATGGGTGAAAAGATTATCTTTTTTGGGAAGATTGGACGTACCCCAAGTTTTCCCTTTTGAAAAGTTTGTCTTAGACACAAGATATACAACAAACCTTATTATTCTCACAATGCTTGTCCTTTTTACTGGTATGGTGTTATACGTAGGTATATCTATCGCACTTGGCTCGCGTGAGGTCTGGGTGTTTTTCAATCTTATCAAAAGAATATTTGTAGGTCGTAAATTATCTCCAATTCCTAAAAAGGAAGAAGAAACAGTTGCTCCAACGACATCCGACACCTCCTCTTCCTAGCTTGTGGAACTTGTCCCAAAGTATGCTTACCTCGTCGCGAGGTCTACGTCCTCGCCTCCGAGGAGCGCAACTTCGGGACTGCGACCCGTTAGATGAGAAACTATCTAACGGGTCTTGACAGCTATTAGCACTCGTGGTAACCTTCTGCTAAACAGATAGTACATGGAACATACTACAGAGTGCATAGAGAGACAGAATTTTCCTATGTACTATGTTCTTTGCACTTTGTTCTGTGAGCAAAGCGAACTATGTCAGACGCATTAACAGCAAGGCAAACCCAGATTTTAAAGTCTCTAATTGATGAATATATTGAGATTGCTGAACCTGTTGGTTCGGAAAATTTGGAAAAGAAATATAGTCTTGGAGTCTCTCCTGCAACTATTAGAAATGAAATGGTTGCACTTACAAGGTCAGGATTTTTAAGGCAACCTCATACGTCTTCCGGTAGGATTCCTTCTCCTAAGGCAATGAAATTTTACATTGACCAACTAATGGAAGAGAGGCAAATGAGTTTGGCTGAAGAAGTGAAGGCAAAGGAGGATGTCCTTGGTGTAAAAAATGATGTCGACGAAATTTTGGAAGAAGCAACTCATGCACTTTCCCACGTAACTCAATCGCTTTCCGTTGCAACAATGGATGAAGAAGATAGAGTCTGGAGCGCAGGATACTCACACATATTCCATAATCCTGAATTTACAGACATGGAAGCAACGATGCAGCTTTTTACGTTTCTTGAAGAAGTGCAACAGATGCATGAACTTTTCTTTAGACGCATGACTGGAGCAACTCCAATAGAAGTGATTTTTGGTGAAGAATTGGGATGGCCGGGTTTTCGTCCGGTTGGAGTTGTTGCATCTCAATTTGACATTCGAGGAAAACGCGGAGCCCTTGCAGTAATTGGTCCGACAAGACTTCCTTATTCGCGAGTTATTCCTGCGGTTCGATATTTCAGAGATTTAATAGAGGAGGTTTGCAAGTGAGGAAACCGAAAGACAATCAGCAAGCAGACGGGAAGGATAAGGGAAAAGTTGAAGAATTGAAAAATCAGTTGGTGCGAACATTAGCAGATTATGATAATTTAAGAAAAAGGACAGAAAGCGAGAGAGAAGCTTGGTTCAAGTTCGCGGCCGAAAGAATTGTAATTAGACTGTTGCCAATTCTTGATAGTATAGAGTCGGCACAAAACCATCTTAAAGACCAAGGTTTGGAAATCGCACTTTCTGAATTTAAAAAAGTTTTAAATGAAGAAGGTTTGGTAGAAATAAGTCCGAAACAAGGAGACGAATTTGATCCTGAGGTTCATGAAGCAATAGAATTAGTTGAAGCCCCCGGCCCAGTCTCCGACTCAGAGAGTCTCGAGACTCGGAGAGAGGGCCTTCTCCGAACCGAGAGGTTCTCAGAACCGGAGGTCAGGCCCGGAGGGGGGGAAAAGGGCAAAATTGAGGAATTAGTTTTAACAGGTTGGAAATTTGAGGACCTGTCTGCCTTGCCTGCGCAAGCAGGGCGGGCAGGCGGGAAAGTAGTTAGGCCAGCAAAGGTGAAAGTAACGAAATTATCTTGAGTAAATCTAAAAGATTAGTAAAATAAAAATATGGGAAAAATAGTTGGTATTGATCTAGGAACAACAAATTCAGTTGTTGCAGTAATGGAAGGGGGACATCCAAAAGTCATCCCCGCGGCTGATACTGGCCGAAATATCACACCATCCGTTGTTGAACCTGTTAAAAATCTTGTAGGAGACGTTGCCAAACGTCAGATGATCTTAAATCCCAAAAACACAATTTATTCAATAAAACGACTTATGGGTAGACGCGTTGACGATGCAGAGAGCGAAAAAACCAAAAAGATGGTTCCCTACGAGGTCGTCGCAGGCAAAGACAAGATGGCTGAGGTAGAAGTTGAAGGCAAGAAATATACTCCGCAGGAAATTTCAGCAAGGATTTTAATGAAGTTGAAAAAAGATGCCGAGACTTACTTGGGAGAAAGTGTTGAAAAAGCCGTTATTACAGTTCCTGCCTATTTTGACGATTCCCAGCGCCAAGCTACAAAACAGGCAGGTGAAATTGCGGGGTTAAAAGTTGAGCGAATAATAAATGAACCAACCGCAGCAGCCTTAGCTTATGGGCTTGAAAAGAAAAAAGCAGAAAAAATTGCGGTTTATGATTTGGGTGGTGGAACTTTTGATATTTCAATTTTGGAACTGGGCGAAGGAGTTTTCGAGGTTAAAGCTACAAATGGTGATACCCACCTTGGTGGAGATGATTTTGACGAAAAAATTGTTGATTGGATTGTCGATGAATTTAAAAAAGAAAATACAGTTGACTTACGGGCCG
>MHDE01000024.1:4059-5664 GCA_001803465.1 Microgenomates group bacterium RIFCSPHIGHO2_01_FULL_45_11
AAGCGCTTCAAAGAGTAAGAGACGCTGCAGAAAAAGCAAAAATTGAGCTTTCAGCCGCTTCAGAGATAGAGATTAACCAGCCTTATATTACACAGCATAACGGTAATCCGCTTCACCTTACTATGAAACTCACTCGCGCAAAACTTGAGGGCTTGGTTTCTGATTTAATCGAAAAGACTATGAAGCCGGTTGAGGCTTGTTTGAAAGACGCAAAACTTGATCCGCACGATATTGACGAAGTTATCTTGGTCGGCGGAATGACCAGAATGCCCAAAGTTGTTGAGACTGTTAAGAGTTTCTTTGGAAAGGATGCAAACAAAAGTGTTAATCCAGATGAAGTAGTTGCAATTGGAGCTGCAATTCAAGCAGGGGTCTTAGGCGGCGAGGTAAAAGATATTTTGCTTTTGGATGTGACTCCTTTAACTTTAGCAATTGAAACCTTAGGGTCTGTTGCAACGCCTATGATTCCCAGAAATACCACAATCCCGACTTCCAAGACAGAAGTTTTTTCTACAGCTGCTGATAACCAGACACAGGTCGAAATTCATGTAGTACAGGGAGAGCGTCCGATGGCCTCAGACAATAAAAGCTTGGGGCGATTTGTTCTTGACGGTATTCCCCCAGCCCCGAGAGGGGTTCCCCAAGTTGAGGTTGCTTTTGATATGGATGCGAGTGGAATTTTGACTGTTACTGCAAAAGATAAGGCAACAGGCAAAACTCAAAATATAAAAATTACAGGTGCAGTTGGACTTTCTGACGACGAAGTCAAAAGAATGCAGGAGGAAGCCGAGCATCACAAAGAAGAAGATAAGGTTAAAGCCGAGAAAATCCAAGCTAGAAACCAAGCGGACGCAACGGTTGCAGCTGCCGAAAAAGCAATTAAAGAAGCAGGCGACAAGGCTCCAGCTGACGTAAAGACTAAAGTTGAAGAGAAAATAAAAGTAGTTAAAGATGTTTTGGCTAAAGAAGATGCAGGAAAAGATGAAATAGAGGCAGCAACAAAGGATCTATCAGAAAACTTAAGCCAGATTGGACAGGCGATGTATTCCTCCTCCGCTAAAGCTTCGGAGGACAAGGGTTCGAAAGAGAAAGCCGAAGGGGAAGAAGCCGCCTCCGATGAATCTTCGGCGAGCCAAGGGAAAAAGAAAAACGGCCACCGGCCCGGAGAGGCCTCTGGCCCGGAGGGCGATGAGAAAGCCAAAGGCCCTGAGCCTGCCGAAGGGGTTGAAGAAGGGGAAGTGGTTGAGTAAACTTTCAGTTTTATGTATCTTCTTTTTGTTTGATCATCAAATATTTAGGTTCTGATCCGGTAGTTGTTGTTAAGTATTTGAATCCTACCTTTTCATTTACTCTTATCATCCGAGTATTGTTTGGTGAAGGGTCAACGACGCAAGTCGTAATTCCTTCTTCTTGAAAGACTACCTGTTCTAGGAATTCTTTAAGTATCTTCGATCCTAAGCCCAGGCCTAAATATGTAGGATCACCTATAAATAAATCTAGACCTGCGGATGCGTCCTTATCTACATATGCGCTTAGTTGAGAGTCATCTTTTACTAAGTATTCCTGAATATAGCCTATCGGTTTATTTTCAAAAACTATGAAAAA
>MHDE01000025.1:0-962 GCA_001803465.1 Microgenomates group bacterium RIFCSPHIGHO2_01_FULL_45_11
TCCCGCGAACAGGGCGAACGCGTTATCTACACTAAATACGATTACTACCCCGTTAACGCCGCTGGTTTTGAAACTTACCCCTTAAAAACCACTCAGGCCGCCTGGGAAGAACTAATGAATGGCAGTGGTTACATTGTCTCTAGCGATAAAAACGAGGGTCAGGCTACTGTGCGCTCGGTTAAACTCGGATACTTTGATGCCTACGAACCCCAAAATTATTTCCAACCTGTCTACATTTTTGAAGGCGATGACAATTTCACCGCCGTGGTGCCCGCCATCGACCCCGTCTGGATTCAATAAATTAAATCTTATCCTATTCGCTAATCACTAGTGGTTTACCCTGAGCGAAGCGAAGGGCTACTCGCTATAACCTAAACTCCTTCCACTCATAGTTAGCAAATACCCACTCAATCAACCGCTCCGTCTCCCCAAACCGATCCGGACTGTTTAGTATCGCCGTCAATACCGTCCGCCCGTCCCTAGTCACGCTCGCTACCAAGCACTCTCCGGCCAATTCTGTCCAACCGGTCTTGACTCCCGTTATTCCTGCCAGCCTTCCCAGCAATTGATTAAGATTAACCAGCCGATGCTGATACTTGCCATCGATACTAACAATCGTTATCTCTTTTGTAGCTACAATTTTAGCCAACGTCGGTTGACGGACTACCTCCTTCGTCAAAGTCAGTAAATCCCGCACTGTCGTTAGATGTCCCTCCTGCTCCACTCCCGAAACATTCCGATAATAAGTATTAATTAAATGAAGTTTAGCCGCCTTTTCATTCATTCGTTCCACAAACTTGTCATATCCGCCCGCATCATGATTAGCCAGAGCCAACGCCGCATCGTTACCAGAATTCACCAACAATGCATAAAGTAGATTTTCCACCGTCATTTGTTCTCCCGCCACCAAATCCGCCGTCTGCCCAATCGATCGGCTGGCTTCACCCACCGTCACCACCTCA